>SVQY01000085.1 GCA_015065135.1 Oscillospiraceae bacterium | reverse complement strand
CCTTTGGATATGTTGATGTATTACGACGCCCGTCCCACCACCTGGAACGGCCTGTTCGACCATATCGATCTCAGCAAGTGCCTGAAGGGCTACTATGCGCTCTATATGTTCAATCAGCTCTACCGACTGGGCACCTCCTGCAAGGTCAGCACCGTCGGTGAGCACGGCTATGCCATCGCCGCCCAAAACGGTAGCGAGGCCGCCGTCACTCTTTGCCATTACGATGATGACGACAACGCCGCGCCCCGTACCTTCTCCGCAGACCTTTGCGGCTTTGGCGGCGAGCAGGGAACCGAGCTGGAGATCTATCTGCTGGACGATGACCACGACCTCACACTCACCGATAAGATCACCTTCTTCGGTGATCGCTTCGTCTGGGAAAAGGAGCTGCCCCTCAACACCTGCTATTTGTTGAAGTTGAAGAAAAAATAAAAGAAGGGAGGGCGTGCTATGCCGATCATCGATACCCTTTTTGACGGTCAGCGGATCGTGTTAAGGCGCCCGTTCTTTGCACAGATCGATCGCCAGCCCGATCGTGACCTGCATTCTCACGATTGCATCGAATTTTCTGCAGTGCTTTCAGGTACGGCAGATCACGTTTTGCATTTTCCCGATGGCAGCTCCAAGCACCAAAAGCTTTCCCGCGGTAACTATATGATCCTTGATGCTACGGTGCGTCACGCCTACAAAAACTGCTCGAAGGATTTTTCGGTGCTGAATCTGCTCTTTCAACAGTCTTTTTTGCGCGCTACGCCTGCCGACAGTGAAGAAAACGGTGGCGATTTCTATGAGCTTATCAGGGGGCTGTTTCCCGATTTCAAGTATAGAAAAGTGCAAGGGAGTCCTGTGAATCGCATTTATTTTGATAAGGAAGAAAGTGTTTTTCCGCTGTTTTACATTTGTCACGATAGCTCGCGGCAAAACCGTCACGAATGGCAACGCACCGTGCGGTACGCGCTTTCCTTGATCCTTGTACTCTCGCTGGATAGCTTTGATCGGTATATCCGCCCCAAAAAGGATAGTATCATTGATACGGTCAAAGAATACGTGGAGACGCATTTTGCCGAGGATGTGACCCTGACCGAGATCTGCGCCAAGCATTTTTACAGCGTGCCCTATGTGAGCCACAGGTTCAAGGAGGTCTGCGGCTGCTCCTTTGAGCAATACGTGCGGCAGTTGCGTATTAAGCGCGCGGGTGAACTGCTATTGTCCACCACGCTTTCCGTTGGTGAGATCGCTGAGCGTTGTGGCTATGCTTCACCGCGTACCTTTCGAAAGGCGTTTGTTTGTGTAACGGGTATCTCTCCCTTGGCTTTCAAGAAAAATTATCAAAAGTAAGAAGCCGCCGTGGCAACACGGCGGTTTTCTCTTTGGCCCAAAACGTAAATTGAATGCTCTATAACCGCAAACAAGGTGATTGTTGCAAAGGAAGGTCGCGTGCTATACTGAACATGACGGAGGATCTTTTCTTCGATCATACTCCAATACCGGGAGGAAATGTTTATGAAAACAAGAAATTTATTTAAGCTGCTTTGTTTGATGCTGGCACTGGTGATGGTCGCCATCCCTTTGGCCGCCTGTGAGGGTGCCGCAGGCCCTCAGGGTCCTGCGGGCGAGACCGGCGCGCAAGGCCCTCAGGGGCTTCAAGGTGAGACCGGTGCAACGGGTGCGACCGGCGCCGCAGGCAAGTCGGCCTTTGAGCTGGCGCAGGAAAAGGGCTATACCGGCACCATTGATGAGTGGCTGGATTCTCTGCGCGGCGAGGTGGGCTCCACGGGCAAATCGGCCTTTGAGTTGGCACAGGAAAAGGGCTATACCGGTACTCTTGACGAGTGGCTGGAGTCCCTGATCGGTGCAACCGGCCCCAAGGGTGACAAGGGCGACACCGGCGCCCAAGGTCCTCAGGGTGAGCAGGGCGAAAAGGGTGACACCGGCGCGCAGGGTCCGCAGGGCGAAAAGGGTGACACCGGTGCGCAGGGTCCGCAGGGCGAAAAGGGTGACACCGGTGCGCAGGGTCCGCAGGGCGAGCAGGGCGAGAACGGCAAATCCGCTTATGAGTTAGCCAAGGAGGCCGGATTTGAGGGCACCCTTGAGGAGTGGCTGGATTCTCTCGCTGATCAATGGGCAGAGAGTCAGAAAAACAAGAAAGTGCAGGAGCTTCTGACCTTGAAAAAGGAGCTTCGCGCCCACGAGGACGGCAGCTTTAAGGTGCTGATGTTCTCGGATATTCACTTCTATTCTCCCGCCGATTTGCAGGCAGGAAAGTCTTTGCAATACATCAACGAAACGATAGACAGAGAGAATCCCGATCTGGTGCTGTTTGCGGGTGACAATTGGTGGGATCTTGCCTCCGAGGAGGAATTCCGCGGTTATATTGAGATCTTGGTCGGGCACATTGAAGAAAAACAGATCCCTTGGGCGCACGTGTTCGGCAATCACGATGACGAGAATCAGCCCGACGGGTGGACAAAATCCATTCATCAGTCGGTGCAGCAGCAGATCTGCGAGGAGTTTGAGTACTGTGTTTCCAAGGCGGGTGAGGAGTACCTTTCGGGCACGGGTAACTACGTGCTGCCTGTTCTGAGCCACGACGGCACCAAAATCGTCTATAATATCTGGGCGCTGGATTCGGGTGCTTACGCGCATTATCTCAGCTCCGGAAACCTCACCGACTCCTTTACAGATAACGTCGGTGCTACCCATAACAACACCTTCTACTCCAAGTACGAGGGTATTCAGCGCAATCAGGTGGATTGGTATGTAGAGACCTCTCAGCTGCTGGAGGAGTACAACGGCGAGAAGATCCCTGCCATGATGTATTTCCACATCCCGCTGCAGGAGACCTATACTGCGTGGAAGTCTGCCCACCTATATGGTATAAATGGCACCAACAGAACCGAAAAGCAGAACAATAGTATGCAGATCATCGGCACGAAAAATCCGGACGAGGGCATCTGTGCACCCACTCATAACGCAGGTCTGTTTGATGCCGCTGTGGAGCGTGGCGACGTGAAGCTGATGGCCTACGGTCACGATCATGTTCATGATTTCTCTGTGGTGTATCAGGGAATTAATCTTTGTTACATCCCTGCGATTACCACAAGAGAGGGCGTGACGGGTGCCAATAATCCTCTGATGGGCGGCCGTGTGGTCGAGCTTGGCAAGGATTTTAATACTTATATGTCTTATGTTGATGGTACGACCACTATCGACCCCGAGGCACCCATTCTGGATTTGGTTATCGGTGAGGACGGCTCGGTCAGCAACGGCGTGCTTGGCCCCGCCTTTACCTTCCACGATTATTCTGCAAGCAACGGCGGTACGACCACTGTTGTGGCCGATGCAACTCTTGGCCGTAAGGTGCTTAGCTTTGACGGGAATAGCGATTTCCCCAGCGTTTACAATTTGAGATTGCCCAAGATCAAATATTCCCCCCTGCTTGGGGACGGCTTTTCTTATGAGGTCACCTTTAAGGCGAGCTCCTTCCCGTCCAGCGGCTACGTTGGTATTCTGGATATGGAGGAGGCGGGTGGCTTTGGGCTTGATCTGTATCCCGACGGAAAGCTATACGCCGAGCTGGCGCTCAGTGCTTCCGGATGGGATAAATGGATCTACACCATTGAAAAGGACACTTGGTATCACTGTGTTTACGTGTTTGATGGCACCAACACAGCGCTTTACATCAACGGTGTGAAGCTGACCACAGAAAACGCAACGCACGAGGCAAAAACCGGTGATTACCGTCAGCCCAACTTTGTTTCTCGTTCAGGGGAGGAATACGTTTGTATCGGCGCTTGTGCACAGGCGTGGAGCAATAAGACCTCCGGCATGAAGAGCAACGGCGAAAAGGGCTTTCACGGTTGTATTGCTGAGGTAAAGCTCCTGCCTACCGTGCTCACCGAGGAGGAGATCCAAGAGCTGTACGAGACAAGCGGCGTTTATACGCCGCCTGCCACATAATAGCATTCATAAAAATGACATAACAAGCAAAAAGCCGCCCAACGGGCGGCTTTTTGTCAGTTTTTTTATACCTTTTTCATAAATTCCAATATCATTTTGCCCAGTATCGACTTGCCGCTCTCATCAACCGCCTTGCAGTAGGCGCAATGCTTGCCGTGCATCTGTCGGTAAAAGATCTTGCCCTCATCATATC
>SVQY01000030.1 GCA_015065135.1 Oscillospiraceae bacterium | reverse complement strand
TTACAGTCGGTGTTTTTAACGCAGAGGGTCCACCCGTTCCCATTCCGAACACGGAAGTTAAGCTCTGCAGTGGCGACAATACTTGTCTGGAGACGGACCGGAAAGATAGCTCAATGCCGACACAAAACGTCGCATTCAAGGATACGACGCCAGTCAGTGATTCTAACGCAGAGGGTCCACCCGTTCCCATTCCGAACACGGAAGTTAAGCTCTGCAGTGGCAACAATACTTGTCTGGAGACGGACCGGGAAGATAGCTCATTGCTGACACAAGCCAATCCCTTTGGGAAGGCAAAGGGGTTATGGTTTCGCCGTAACCCCTTAAAAAATTTCACTCGCAAGAGTGTGATTTATAAACAATTCAGTTCGTATCCCCTGAGCTAAGGAGGAATATGAACTGGGTTCATATTCCTCCTTAGCTCAGTCGGTAGAGCGCATGACTGTTAATCATGATGTCGCTGGTTCAAGCCCAGCAGGGGGAGCCAAAACAAAATACCGTATTGTCCTAACCTTTCCCCGGATGGTCTACCAACTGAGGAAAGGTGACATGCACCTTTAGCTCAGTTGGTAGAGCAACTGACTCTTAATCAGTGGGTCCCGGGTTCGAATCCCTGAAGGTGCACCATAAGGACAATACGGTTTTTGTTTTTCAACAAAAACCATGCACCTTTAGCCTCATGTTGGATCATCAGCCCGCCACGCGGGCTGATTGGAAGAATGCCCTGGCATTCTTCCCGCCCAGCTTGCAGGGCAGGCAACATGACTCTTTGCTTGCCATAGGCAAGCGGACAGTGAGGTCCCGGGTGAAAGATTGCGTTGCAATCTTTCATTGACGGCTTGCTGTCAAGAGGAATCACCTGAAGGGTGCCCCGCGAGCAAGCTCGCCGTAAGGTTGCATAGCAACCTTACCCAATTGTTCCATATGGTTTTTCTTTTTTCTCTTGGTTCGGGCTTGAACCATAGGAAGATTCCATCTGACTGACAAATGAACGCTCGCTTGGGAGAATCTTCCTCCAAACGCGAAGCGTTTGGGCACAAGCATCCAGCAGGGGGAGCCAAAAGAAAAACCATATGGAACATGTGCACGCACCTTTAGCTCAGTTGGTAGAGCAACTGACTCTTAATCAGTGGGTCCCGGGTTCGAATCCCTGAAGGTGCACCAAAGGACAATACGGTTTTTGTTTTTCAACAAAAACCATGCACCTTTAGCCTCATATTGGATCATCAGCCCGCCACGCGGGCTGATTGAAAGAATGCTAAAGCATTCTTCCCGCCCAGCTTGCCGGGCAGGCAACTGACTCTTTGCTTGCCGAAGGCAAGCGGACAGTGAGGTCCCGGGTGGGTAAGATTGCTTGCAATCTTACCTCAACGACCAAGGTCGTTGAAAGGAATCGCCTGAATGGTGCTCCACATCGGCAAGCCGATGTATAAAGGTTGCAAAGCAACCTTTACCCAATTTGTTCCATATGGTTTTTCTTTTTTCTCTTGGTTCGGGCTTGAACCATAGGAAGATTCCCTCTGACTGACAAATTGAACGCTCGCTTGGGAGAATCTTCCTCCAAACGCGAAGCGTTTGGGCACAAGCATCCAGCAGGGGGAGCCAATTACGAGAATTATCCCGTTTCATATGCACCTTTATGCTCAAGCACCAAACCGCTTTGCGGTTTGGTGGAAAGAAGGTTGAGGCATTCTTTTGGGTAGTGCTCAGAGTAGCTTGCCCTTTACTTGCCAAGGGCAAGAATTTTTTGCATCATTGCAAACCGTTCATATATATGTTATAATGATAATATGCAATTGAATGATAATGAGGTGAATGCCATTATGGGACGGTATGACATATGCAAGTACGTAGATGTGTTTTACGGCAACGGCGAGACCGACCGATTTTTTGAGGACGGCCTTGCCTCGAAGTGGTTTTACATCAAGGCGCTTTGCGGCAATACCACGCCCCATGCCACGCTTCCCTTTGGCAAAATGTCGGTGGGGGCATACAGCGGCGGCTATCCGACGGGATATGGCACGCACCGCCCCAATTCTTGTGGCGGCATCAAAAAATTAGCGGACATACCCGTTGCCCGCGGCTTTTCTCATCTGCACCAATCGGGCACGGGCGGTATGCAATATTATTACAACTATGCCATCGTCACACCCTTTTACGGCGAGGATGCTTCTGTGATTGACGAGCTTGTTCCTCTTAAAAACGAGGAGGCTGCACCGGGCTATTACAAGGCAAGTCTTCGTAATGTGCTGTGCGAGCTGACCGTGGACGGCGGTGTTGCGCTGCACCGCTATACCTTTGACAGGGACGGTGGCCGTTTGGCCATTGATTTTTCAAACAACGGCCTTTCCAAAACCTTTAGCAATATGTTTTACGGCACTGTCGAAAATCCCAAAACAGAGATCGTTTCGGGGGATACGGTGCGTTTTGCGGGCGATTTTTTCGGTGTGCGGCTCTATTTTTGCGCGAAACTCACGTGTCGGTCGCCTCACGCGGCGCTACTTGAAAGGGAGGGCAAGCCCTTTGGCGCGATCTTTTCGTTTGAGGGCAGATCCGCACAGTTGACGGTGGCATTTTCCACCGTGTCGTTTGAGTGCACCGAAGCGGCACTTGAGGGCGTTGCACCCTTTGATGCTGCCGTTGAAAAAGCGCGGGATGTCTGGAACAGCCGTTTGGCAGTGTTCCGAATTGATACCGACGATGCGGAACTCAAGCAGAAATTTTATTCTAATCTCTATCACTCGCTGATCAAGCCTTGCGATATGACGGGGGAGCGCGTGCTTGGCGTGGCGGAGGATACGGTCACAGATCTTGCCACTCTTTGGGATCAGTATAAGACCGCATTGCCGCTTGTTTATCTTTGCTATCCCGAAATGGGTGAGAAGATCGCCAAAGGCATCGTCAATGTCAGCCGTACGCTTGGCAAAATCCCTTGCAGCTTCGGGCTTTCTAACGTTTTTCCCTGCGAGGAGCAGGCCAAAATGCTGGGTGTTCTTTCTCTTTGTGATGCTTACTGTATGGGGAACAACAATATAACGGTTGACGATATAGAAGAATGCATCGAGCGAGAGCTGGTGCGCGATGATTTCGATCGCTTTCTAAAGGACGGGTATTTCGATCGATACACGCATATTCTTGACGTGACCGATGCGTGTTTGTCTGTCGCGGGTTTGACCGAAGATCTTCGGCTGAAGGAAAAATTGCTTGGGCTGTCCGAGCATTGGAAAAAAGCCTATGCGCAGGATGGACTGATGTCCGAGGCATCAAAATACTATGAAGGGGACCGCTATACGTATTCCTTCAGGATCCAGAAAAATATGGCGGCGAGAGTGGAGCTTGCGGGCGGCAAGGAACGGTTTGCCGCGATGCTTGACGGCTTTTTCGGTTTTGGGGGCGAGAGTGTAAAGCAGCTTACTTATATTGGAGCAGGAAGGGAAATCGAGCAAAGCCGGCATCACCGTTTCCAAGGCTTTAACAATGAATGCGATATGGAAGCACCGTATGCGTATATTTATGCCGATCGTCACGATAGGCTTTGCGAAATTATTCACGAATGTGTATCTCGCTCCTTCGGTCTCGGCAAGGGAGGACTTCCGGGTAACAACGATTCGGGCGGACTAAGCTCTGCATTTGTCTGGAATACTCTTGGCATTTTCCCGATCAGCGGAAGCGGGGAATTCCTTGTTGGAGCGCCGCAGGTGGATAGCGCCGATATAGAGCTTGCGACGGGGAACCCCTTGAAGATCCGGGTATTTCGAAAGCACAAACAGCAGATATATGTGGATCGCGTGACGTGGAACGGAGAAATGATACGGAATTACAAAATTCCGATGCAGGAGCTGACGCGCGGCGGAACGTTGTGCTTTTATATGAAGTGATCATCCTGCTGTAATTTTTCCTCTTTTGGTCGGAGGCTTGCCTCCGACCTTTTTCTTTGCATTTGTGTTTTTGTGTAATAAACCGTTCGTTTTGTTCCTTTCCTTTCGTTTGCCTTTTTTGCTATAATGATAGTGTAGTATTATTAAAATGAAAGGAATTATCGTTATGATCACTTCACAGGATATCAAGGCAGCAGCCAAAAGAATGGGCGCGGACATTGTGGGCATCGGTTCTATTGACCGCTGGAGCACCGCGCCGATCCAGATGGACCCCAAGCAGATCATGCCCAAGGCAAAGTCCATCATCGCCCTCGGCTTCCGCGTGCTGCGCGGCTCTCTCCGCGGCGTGGAGGAGGGTACTTATTTTTCCAACTACTCTGCCATGGGCTACGGCGGTATTACCTATCTTTATATGCCTATGACCGTGATCAATCTGAGCAAAATGATCGAGGATGCGGGCTACGAGGCTGTTCCCATGGGTCACCAGAGCGACTGGCGCGCCATTGACAATTCGGGGTATTTGAAAGAGAATTATTCCCGCCCCGTCGCGCCCGGCAAGGCTGCACCCGATGTGATGATCAACCTGCGTATTGCGGGCTTTCTTTGCGGACTTGGAGAGATCGGCTATTCCAAAATGCTGCTGACCCCCGAATTCGGTCCTCGCGTTCGTGTGGGCATCATCATCACCGAGCTGGAGCTGGAGCCTGATCCGATCATGGAGCCGGGTACCCTTTGCAATCGCTGCATGGCGTGTGTGCGTGAGTGCCCCGGCGGCTGCATTCCTGCCGACAGGACCATCAAGGAGAACGTGGGCGGCTACGATCTGGAATGGGCAGACGTGGATATGGAAAAATGCGACTGGGTATTCCAAGGCGGTGCTGAATGTAAAGAAGGCGAGGTCGGCAACTTTTTTGACAAATTTTCAAAATCGCGTGCGGGAAGATTCAAGCCGTCGTCGATCTCTCCGTTTGAGACCGCGCCGAGCCGCTTGTATAATTCGGGCAAGGCGATCTGCGGTGCAAAGGGCTGCACAAGAGCCTGCATGATCAGCCTGGAAAAGCGCGGCGTTTTGAAAAACAAATTCGAAAGCCCCTTCCGCACCGAGAAGCCGTGGAAGGTCGATTGGGAGCAGGAGGCGATCGCCGTAGACTATAAGCCCCCCTATGAGGGGAAGAATTCTCCGAACAACAAGGATAAGAACGATACGGATACCGACTGATCGCTTGTCCCTTATACCGAATTTTTTTGAGTAGCGGTTTACAAAAGCGGTGCCGTGTGATAAAATATCTCATAGACGAGCCTTTTGGCTCTACGCTTGCGCAAGTTTTTTGAATACGGATGGGATATATGACGGGAAACACACAATTTTTTGATGATCTGCACGTTTTTGACGTATCGGTCATCTCGGGCATCCGCCCTTGTGGCAGGACGTCGGATCACAGCGGTCACGGCAGAAAGAATAACGGGATCCTGTATGTTTGGACAGGGGAAGCCACCTTTTTTGACGGATCAAGGGAGTCGGTGGTCGTGCAGGACGGCGAAATGGCGTTTCTGCCGAAGCACAAAAAATATCGGATGCAGTACACGGCCGAAAGCACCACCTTTGTTGTGGTGAACTTTGATCTGTGCGACAAAAACGGAGCAGGGGTCACGCTTTTTGAGGATATCACGCTGCTTGGTCGGGATGATGCGACACATCGAATCGCCAGAACGATGATGAATCTTGAGCTTTGCAGCACCGCCAAGACGGTTGAAGCCACCCTGCGCAAAAAGGAGCTGGCGTATCGGCTGCTTGGCGCGATCTATTCCACAAGCCCCCATTTGTCGTCAAGAGGGGAGATCGATCCGAAGATCACGGACGGCGTGCACCTGCTGGAGCAGACCTATCTGGAAAATCTGCCTATCGCGCGGTATGCCGAGGCAAGTCACGTCAGCATCAATACCTTTCGGGGCATATTTCAAAAGCGCTTCGGTATGTCTCCCCTCAAATACAGAAACCATCTGCGCATCGAGCGGGCCAGGGAGCTGCTCCTTGAGGGCGGCTTTACCGTGGCAGAGGTGGCCTACGCCAGCGGTTTTGAAAACGTCGGTTATTTTTGCAGATATTACCGACAGATCACGGGAGAGGCTCCCGGCGAAACAAAAAAACGCAATCAAAGCGACTAAAGGTGAGCGGCGCTTGAGCCATTCCGATTTATCGAAAGGCGGCGCTCGTTGGATACAAAAAGCCCTCCGAGGAAAACCTCGGAGGGCTTTTTGAGGTTCTTCAAAAAAGGAAGACTATGGCGTTTTCTCATACCGTTTATAGTCCTTTTCGATATTGTGCGGAAAAATATTGAAAAGCCGTTACAAAATATTGCAAGGAAGCAGACCTGCTCTGCGCGACACAAGGTCTTGCGCTCCCACAGGAGATGTGTTATAATAAAAATAAAGCAGATGAAAGAAGGTGAGAGCGATGGTTTGGGGCGAAAGAGATGGAGATAAACGACAGGATCTGACCGAGGCGTTTATTCGCCGGGAGATCTTGCGGGAAACCAAGGGATGGCTGATCAATATACCGGTTCCGATCGTGTTTTCTCTTATACTGCTTGCCTTTCTGAGCATTCTGTACGACGGTAGTCTTGCCGCAAAATTGGGCATTGGACTGGTGGCTTCGGTTTGTGCGTTTTTCGTGATATGGACGTGCGTGTTCGTGTTGCGGAGACGGTACTTGTCAAAGCGCGGTCGCTTCTATCTGATCACAGATCGCATTTACAACACGGAATTTATATATCGTGGACGCGGATACTATAAGAACGTTTTTTATTTTGAGCGCAGCGGCAGGGTGGTCTGCAATCTTCGGCACGCGGACGAAATGCTGATCGGCAGCATCTTTTATCTGGTGGTTTTGCAAAATAAACGAAGAACGGTATATAATTTTTATGACACGAGCCGCTATCGGCTCGCCGAAAGTGATCGGCACTTGCTGGCCGAGGGAGAGGAGCTTTTGTATGAACGGACAGATTTCCAATAAGGCACAGCTGGCAAGCATACGCCGCTATATTCTGACAGAGGGCAGCGAAAAAGGACTTGAGGTGCTGGATTGCGACAACGGCAAGCTCCGCTTTTTGCTGAACGTGAGCAAGGCGCTGGATATGATGCAGTTATACTATAAGGGGGAAAATCTTTCCTTTGTTTCCAAGAACGGCTTTACCGCAAGGGAGATCCCCTTTGCCCGCCGCTTTGAGGGCGGTATGCTGTATACCTGCGGTCTTGATAGCGTGGGCGGCCGTGAGGGACACGAGCTGCACGGGAATCTGCATAACACCCCCGCGAGGGTGACGGCTGCCGTGTGTGATGAGACGGGGATCCGCATTGAGGCGGAGATCCGCAGCACCGCGCTTTTCGGTGAGAATTTACTGCTGAAACGGCGGATTTCTTGCCCCGTTCAGGGGGATACGGTCCTGCTGGAGGACACCCTTTGCAACGAAGGGTATCTGCCTGCCGAGTATGCGCTTTTGTATCACGTCAATCTGGGTTATCCTATGCTTTGCGAGGGTGGTAGAGTGGAAACGGATGCGGCAGAATGCCGCCCGCGTACCCCTTGGTCGGCGGAAAAGCAGGCAGAGTGGCTGCAGATCACCGCGCCGCTCCCCGGGCAGGAGGAGAATTGCTATTTTCTTGCGTTGCGCGAGCCCCGCGCCACGCTGGTGCGCCCTGACGGCAGAAGCTTCACCCTTTCCTATAGCGGTGATACCTTGCCCCATTTTATCGAGTGGAAAAGCATGGCGAGCGGGGACTTTGCCCTTGGCTTCGAGCCATGCACCACCTTTTTGGATGACGAATTTGCCTATCGGAGCCTTGCCCCCGGCGAGGCGGTCAGCTTCAGGCTTTCCTTTGAGGCAAAGAACTGAAGCAGCATCGTTTGGCGCTTTTGCGCGAATAAGGATCATTTCACAAGCAAAGGAGGATGAAACGTGTTTCACATTCTTGTGGCGGATGATGACAAAAATACCAGATTGCTTTTCAAGGCGGTTTTGGAACGAGGTGGCTATACGGTCAGTACTGCCGTGAATGGCGAGGAGGCCCTCGCGGTGTTGGATGACACGCACGTTGACCTGGTGGTGCTGGACATTATGATGCCCAAAATGGATGGGTATGAGTTCACAAGGCTGCTGCGGGAGGGGGATAATAATCTGCCCATTCTGATGGTTTCTGCCAAGCAGCTGCCCGCCGACAAGCACAAGGGCTTTCTGGTGGGCACCGACGATTATATGACCAAGCCCATTGACGAGGCGGAGATGCTGTATCGTATCAAGGCGCTGCTGCGCCGCGCCAAGATCGCCACCGAGCGCCGGATCGTGATCGGTGACGTGGTGCTGGATTATGATGCTATGACGGTCAAAAAAGGGGATACGGTGCAGGAATTGCCGCAAAAGGAGTTCCTTTTGCTATATAAGCTGCTCTCCTATCCGGGCAAGATCTTTACCCGCATTCAGCTGATGGACGAGATCTGGGGCTCCCAGAGCAACACCGGTTGGGAGACCGTTACGGTGCATATCGGCCGCTTGCGCAAGCGCTTTGAGGGCTTTGAGGAGTTTGAGATCGAGTCGGTGCGCGGTCTGGGCTATAAGGCGGTGAAGCGTGTATGAATGAAAAGCAAACGGCGGCCGAGCGGCGTCGCGAGCGGCGCTTGCATCGCAAGCAGGAGCGCAAGCAGCTGGGCTGGATGACATTTATGATCTCGGTGGCGATCTTTTGCGGATTGCTGCTGGCCATCGGTATCGCTTCGGTGATCGTGGCGGTGCTGGTCTTTACCGGTGTGATCGGCGATTCGGAGGATGCGATGCATCCGGTCTATATCATTCCCATTATGGCAGGCTGCAGCCTGATCATCGGCTCCGGGCTGCTGGTGCTGCTCAACAAGGTGCCGCTACGCCCCTTTAAAACACTTGTGGCGCTTACCAATCGGTTAGCGGCAGGGGATTATAGCGTGCGTATGGAGCCACAGGGCTCTGTTTATAACTATGCGGGATTTAAGGAGGTCTCGGATAGCTTCAATAAGCTGGCAGAGGAGCTGCAGAATACCGAGATGCTGCGCAGCGATTTTGTGAATAACTTTTCGCACGAGTTCAAAACACCCATCGTGTCGATCGCAGGCTTCGCCAAGCTGCTGCGGCAGGGCGAGCTGAGTGATGCGGAGCGAGAGCAGTACCTGGCCGCTATTGAGGAGGAATCCATGCGGCTGGCCGAAATGGCGACCAACGTGCTGTATCTGACCAAGGTGGAAAATCAGAGCATTCTGACCGGCAAAACGGCCTTCAATCTATCCGAGCAGATCCGCTCTGCGATCCTGCTGCTGGAGAGCAAGTGGGGCAAGCGCGATCTGAATTTTGATCTGAATTTTGCCGAGTATACCGTTACCGCCAACGAGGAGCTGCTGCGCCAGGTGTGGATCAATCTGCTGGATAATGCCATAAAGTTCACACCCGAGGGTGGTACGATCACGGTAAATGTGCAGCAACGGGGCGAGAAAACCGAGGTTTCGGTGCAAAACACAGGCAGCGAGATCTCACCGGATCAGCAGCAGAAGATCTTTCGCAAATTCTATCAGGCAGACGAATCGCATTCTGCGCAGGGCAGTGGCGTCGGCCTGGCGGTGGTGAAGCGCATTCTGGATCTTCATCATGCTACCATACGCGTAGAAAGTGCGGAGATGATCACGTCTTTTGTGATAGAATTGCCGTAAAAGTGTTTATAATATAAGTATTGTAGGGTTTCTCTTGAAAGGAGACGAATATGACAAAGAAAACAGTAGCGGGTATTGCGGCAGCGGGCGGCATTGCAGCCACCTCGATGCTGATCTCGCATTTTACCACGCGGTATCTGATGAAGGTCGCTATGGCGCGCCGCGAGCCAAAAAGTGTGAAAAAGCTGAAAAAGCATCTGACAAAATCCCCCAGAACCCAGGAACTGCTGCAGACGATGCGCGAGCGCTCTGCGCAGCTGCAGGAGATCGCCCGGGAGACGGTGGAGATCACCAGCCACGATGGAGAAACGCTGACGGGCCATTGGTATGGCAACCCCAAGGCCAAGCGTGTGATCCTGGCTATGCACGGCTGGCGCTCCTCCTGGTCACAGGATTTTGGGCTGATCTACGAGTTTTTCCATGACCATGGCTGCAGTGTCCTGTACGCCGAGCAGCGCGGACAGAACAACAGCAGCGGAGAATATATGACCTTTGGTGTTCTGGAGCAGTATGACTGCACCGATTGGCTGACGTGGATCAACGAGCGCACAGGCGGCAAGCTGCCGATCTATCTGTGTGGCGTTTCGATGGGGGCTACCACGGTGCTGATGGCTGCCGGGCAGGAGCTGCCCGAGAATGTGCACGGCATCATTTCGGATTGCGCCTTTACCTCCCCCCACGCCATCTGGAAGCACGTGGTAAAGGATAATCTGCATCTGCCTTATGCCTTCCGTGGCTATACCATCAACCGTATGTTCAAGCGCAGATTGAATACCGATGCCAGAGAGTATTCCACCGTGCAGGCGTTGGAGAAGAACACGGTGCCGATCTTTTTTGCTCACGGCGGTGCCGATCGCTTTGTGCCGTTGGAGATGACCTTTGAAAACTATCGGGCGTGCAAGGCAGAAAAGCGCTTGCTGGTAGTGCCGGAGGCCATTCACGGTCTTAGTTATTACTACGATAAGGAGCGGTATGAGGCCGCTTTGCTGGATTTCTTCCGGGATTTTGACTGAACAAAAAGCGCAGCCGTTTTCGGCTGCGCTTTTTGGATAGCGCGGAAACATATTTGCGCCCCTTTCTGTGTAGAATAAAAAAGAGAAGAAGGCGGCAAACGGTATGAGAAAAGCCGCCAAAAGGAGGGCGTGATGGAGGGGAATGGAGGCGTGTGGCGGCGGTTGCTGCTATCGACCCTTTCGGCAGGAGTGCTGCTTTTGGCACTTTATTTGTTGCTGCGGCGCTTTGGATGGACAGCGATCGACCGTGAGGGGTTGCAGCAAAGCATTGCGGCCACCGGTGCGGTAGCGCCGCTTGCCTATATCGGCATCACCGTTTTGCAGGTCACGTTGATCCCCATTCCGGGAGCTGTGACCATTCTGGCAGGGAATTATCTTTTTGGTGCCTGGCGCGCCTTTCTGTATTCGTATATCGGTATGCTGGCAGGCTCTATGCTGGCCTATTTTCTCGGCAAGCTGCTGGGCAGACCCTTTGTCAATTGGATCGCCGGCGGTGCCGACGTGACCGAACGATGGCTGAAAAAGCTGCGAAAAAGAGAGAACGTGTTGCTTTTTTTCGCTTTTTTGTTTCCGTGCTTTCCGGATGATCTGCTTTGTGCCGTGGCCGGTGTGCTGCCGATCACGGTCGGGGTGTTTTTTCTGATGCAGCTGATCACGCGTGCCACCTCGATAGGTGCCACGTTGCTTTTTCTCTCCGGAGAGGTGATCCCTTTTTCGGGTTGGGGCATTCCGGTGCTCTGCGCCGTGGGGCTGCTGGGATTGTCAGCCTTCCTCCTTTGCATGCGGTACGCCGACCGTATCAACGCGCTTCTGGAGCGGCTTTCGGATCGTATTCTGGGCTTTTTGGGCGGAAAGCCCGGAGGAAGGTGACAACCGCGCGGATTTTGTCAACGACATTATCCTTGTTTTTTTATTAAATTTATGATATAATATAAAAAAGTGTTGCAATGACCCGATGTATGATGGAGGTGTAGAGATGCGACGTGCAAAAACCGGAAAGCCCAATCGCTTTTTGTTTTGGCTGGTGTCCCTTGTTACGCGTATCGTTGCCAAGGTGGTGTTCCGACGGCGTGTTCTGCGCAACGAGCTGAAGGGCGCCAAGGGTCCCTTTGTGGTGATCGCCAATCACCAGACAAAGCTGGATTTCGTCAATCTGTTCGACCTTGCGGGGCAGCCCGTTCATTTTGTGATCAGCGATTGCTTTTACAGCACGCTGCCATTTCAGGGAGTTATGGATCGTCTCGGTATGATCCCCAAGCAGCAATTTCAAACAACGCTTACCGACATCCGCCGTATGAAATCGGTAGTAGACGAAGGGCGCGGCCTTGTGATCTATCCGGCAGGTCTGATGTGCGAGGATGGCCTTTCCACTCCCATTCCTGCGGCCACCTATCGTTTTCTTTCTTGGATGAGGGCCGACGTTTACGTAGCGCGCACCACGGGCACCTATTTTGTCAGACCCAAGTGGTCTAAGCGCAATCGCCCCGGCCGTACCTATATGGATGTGTACAAGCTCTTCTCGGCAGAGGATCTGGAAACACTGTCGGTGGAGGAGATCCGTGAGAGAGCCGATAACGCCCTGCTGTTCGACGCCTATCGCGAGCAGGAGGAGCATAAGATCAAGTATCACAAGAATTATGATCTGGAGGGCCTGGAGCAGGTTCTTTATATGTGCCCTCATTGCAAGAGTGAGTTTTCGATCCGTCTTAAGGATCATTGCCATTTGGTCTGTGAGAAATGCGGCTTCCGCCATACGGGTGACGTGTATGGCTTTTTACGCAACACCGGCAACGTGGGGGAGGAGGTCCGTTATGTTTCGGATTGGAGCCGCCTGATCTACGAGGAGCTGAAAAGAAAGGTGGAGAAGGGCGAGGAGAGCATCATCGTTTGCGATGCTGACGTTTCGATACTGGACCGCAAGAAAAAGCGCTTTACAGAGGCGGGGCGTGCCAAGATCACACTTTCCGGCGATTGCTTTTTGATCGAAGGGGTGCTGAACGGCGAGGAGAGCCATATGGTGATCCCCACCACCAGCTTTGCCTCCTTACCTTTCCAGCCGGGTAAATATCTGGAGATCCAGTGCGGTGAGCAGATTTACCGCTGCTTCCCGGATAACGGCGCTCTGGTGATGAAGATGATCAATATGGTCAAGATCTATTACGAGATCCATACAGCGATCCGTTTTGCGCCGCAATAAGCGCGAAAGCACCGCTCTGCCAATGCAGCAGAGCGGTGCTTTTTGCCTCCAAAAAGCCGGCAGAAAAAATTTTTAGAATAATTCCAAATTCTGTTGACTTTTGCCGTCGCATGGTGTATAATAATAATGCCTTTACACGACTGACGGATGATTTCCCGAAAGGGAATCGAGCGGAGTACCGCAAGGGAATGTAAAAATACAACGAGATGCAGGCCGACCGTCTGGGCTTTCGCAGTGAAAAGGAGAAACTATGGAACATATCAACTGGAGTGGCTTTAAACCCGGCGCATGGCAAAACGAGATCAACGTGCGCGACTTTATTCAGCAAAACTATACGCCCTACGAGGGTGACGACAGCTTCCTTGCGGGGGCAACTGCCCGTACCAAGGATCTGATGCAGAAGGTGGAGTCTCTCTTCGCCCTGGAGCGTCAGCTGGGCGGCGTGGTGGATATCGACACCAACACCGTCACCTCGCTTACTGCCTATGCCCCCGGCTACGTGGATCAGGAGAATGAGCTGATCGTGGGTCTGCAGACCAATCGCCCCTTAAAGCGCGGCGTCAACCCCTTCGGCGGCATTCGTATGGCGCGCGCCGCCTGCGAGGCCTATGGCTATAAGCTGGGCAACGATATCGAGGAGGGCTTCCGCTACCGTACCACTCACAACGACGGCGTGTTCCGCGCCTATACCGACGAGATGCGTTTGGCGCGCAAGATCCATGTGATCACAGGCCTGCCGGACGGTTACGGCCGCGGCCGTATCATCGGCGACTATCGCCGCGTGGCTCTGTACGGCATTGACCGCCTGATCGAGGAGAAGAAGAAGGACAAGCAAAAGCTTGCCGAGGGCAATTTTGATGCGGAGCAGATTCGCCTGGATGAGGAGCTGTTCCGTCAGATCGCCTTCCTTGGCTATATGAAGGAGATGGCCGCTCAGTACGGCTATGACATCAGCGCGCCTGCCAAGAACACGCGCGAGGCGATCCAGTGGACCTATTTTGCTTATCTTGCCGGCATCAAGGAGCAGAACGGCGCCGCCAACTCGCTGGGGCGTGTTGCCACCTTCTTTGATATCTACGTGGAGCGCGATCTGGCAAACGGTACCCTTACCGAGGAGGGCGTACAGGAGCTGATCGACGACTTCGTGATCAAGCTGCGCCTGGCGCGGCATCTGCGCACGCCCGAGTATAATGAGCTGTTCGGTGGCGATCCTATGTGGATCACAGAGGCCGTTGGCGGCATGGGCGAGGATGGCAGAACTCTTGTGACAAAATCCAGCTTCCGCATTCTGAATACCCTCTACACCCTCGGCTCCTCTCCCGAGCCCAACCTGACGGTGCTCTGGTCGAATGCGCTGCCTGAGGCGTTCAAAAAATTCTGTGCCAAGGTGTCGGTGGATACCGACTCGATCCAGTACGAGAGCGACGATCTGATGCGCCCCCGTTACGGTGACGACTATGCCATCGCCTGCTGCGTTTCCGCCATGCAGGTGGGCAAGCAGATGCAGTTCTTCGGCGCCCGCTTCAATATGGCAAAGCTGCTGCTGATTGCCATCAACGGCGGCTATGATACCTCCAGCGGCATGAAGATCGGTCCGCAGATGGAGGTGCTGGCAGGGGACAAGCTGGACTATGATGCGGTCATGGAGCGCTTCAAGATCTATCTGGAGTGGCTTTCCCGCCTGTACGTCAATACCATGAACGTGATCCATTATATGCACGATAAGTATGCCTATGAGAAGAGCCAGATGGCTCTGCACGATACCGACGTGCATCGCTTTATGGCATTTGGCATTGCGGGACTTTCTGTGGTTGCCGACTCCTTCAGCGCCATCAAGTATGCAAGCGTGCAGCCCGTCAAGGATGAGAACGGCTATATCGTGCGCTTTGAGACCGAGGGGGATTTCCCCAAGTACGGCAACGACGACGACCGTGTGGATCTGATCGCCAAGGAGCTGACCCACATGACCATTACCGAGCTGCGCAAGACCCCCACCTACCGCAATGCGGAGCACACGCTGTCGGTGCTGACCATCACCTCCAACGTGATGTACGGTAAGCACACCGCCGCTACGCCCGACGGCAGAAAGGCCTTCGCGCCCTTCGCGCCCGGTGCCAATCCCATGCACAACCGTGAGGAGAACGGTGCGTTGGCTTCTCTCAACTCGGTGGCAAAGATCGACTATGACGATTGTCGTGACGGTGTTTCCAACACCTTCTCCATCACCCCCGATGCGCTGGGTCGCAGCGACGGCGAGCGGGTGGATAATCTGGTTTCGATCCTGGACGGTTATTTTGCCAAGAACGCTCACCACATCAATGTGAACGTGCTTTCCCGCGAGACGCTGATGAAGGCGTATGAGAATCCGGAGGATTACCCCAATCTGACCATTCGCGTTTCCGGCTATGCGGTGAACTTCAACAAGCTCTCCCGCGAGCAGCAGCGTGAGGTCATCAGCCGTACCTTCCACGAAAGCCTTTGATATGAAGGGACGTATTCATTCTATCCAGACCCTCGGCACCCTTGACGGGCCGGGGGTCCGGTTTGTTGTATTCACGCAAGGGTGCAATCTGCGTTGCGGCTGCTGCCACAATCCCGACACCTGGGATGGGGCTGCAGGCAAGGAGGCGGATGCCGTCGAGCTTGCGGAAAAAGCCACCCGTTACCGCACTTATTTCGGAAAAGAGGGGGGCGTGACCGCCTCGGGCGGGGAACCGCTTTTGCAGGCGGCGTTTGTTGCCGACTTCTTCAAGGCCTGCCGCGAGAGGGGGATGAACACCTGTCTTGATACCTCGGGCAGCCTGCTTTCCGAGGAGGTCAAGGTGCTGCTTTCCCATACCGATCGGGTGCTGCTGGATATCAAATATCCCACCGATGCGCAGTATCGGGCGTTTGTGGGCTGCTCTATTGAAAGGCCACTTGCGTTTCTTGCTTATCTGAATGAAAAAGGGATCCCCACCACCCTGCGGCAGGTGACCGTCCCCGGGCTGAACGATACCGCCGAAAGCATGGCTTTTCTCGCTACGTTGCGAGGGCAATTTGCCTGCGTGGACGGCGTGGAGCTGCTGCCCTTCAAAAAGATCTGTCAGACCAAGTACGATAATATGGGATTGCGCTTTCCCTTTGCGGATCGTGACACCCCGGATGCGGCTTGCATGGCAAGACTGCGGGAAATGCTTTAAAAAGAGAAAACGGTGTCGGTTTTTCGCGACACGCCCCCCTTTTTTGAAGGTTTTAGTCAAGTTTTTTCAAAAACTTGCGGGGCTTGGGGCGGAGCCCCATAAAACAGCGTTTTCTTTTTGATAGCTTTTTCTTTTGCGCTTCTGTGCTCAAAAGAAAAAGCGGCTACGGGTTTTAGCCCACATCTGCAATCTTTTGAAAAAGACCGATCAAAGCTTTCCCACAGGAGAGCGAATACGGTAAAAGGAGAACTGCTATGAAATTGCTGCTTTGCGGAGATGTCTGCCCCACGCAAAAGACCGAGGCGCTGTTTGCCGCAGGAAATGTGGAGGCGTTGTTCGGAGGGACGGCTGCCCTTTTTAAAGGGAACGATCTGAACGTGGTGAATCTGGAATGCGCCCTTACCGATGGGGGCGCGCCCATCAAAAAGATCGGCCCCAACCTGAAAAGCGGCACGACTACGGCGGCGACCCTCAAAAAGCTGGGCGTGGACGTGTGCGGACTTTCCAACAATCACGTGTTTGATTTCGGCATGGAGGGCGCAGCCGATATGCTCTCCGCGCTGCGGGCAGCGGGCATCGAGACCACCGGCTTCGGCAAAAATTACGCGGATGCCAGACGCGACTTCGTTTTCGAAAAGAACGGGGAGCGGGTCACCCTGATCGCGGTTTGCGAGCATGAGTATTCCTATGCCACAGAGGACGGTATGGGCGCGAGACCCTTTGACGAGTTCGATACCTTGGAGGACGTGCGCGCTGCCAAGGCAAAGGGCGGTCGCGTGGTGGTGCTGTACCACGGTGGCAAGGAGTTCTGCCGTTATCCTTCCCCCAGACTTTTGCGCGCCTGCCGTGCCATGGCACGGGCAGGTGCTGACGTGGTGCTTTGCCAGCACAGCCATTGCATCGGCTGCTATGAGGAGTACGAGGGCTGCCACATTTTGTATGGGCAAGGCAATTTTCATTTCGTCGGCCGTAAGGATGACGAGTATTGGCACAGCGGCGTTTCGGTGAGGTACGATACTGCCACCGATGCCATTGAATTTGTGCCCCACGTGATGACCGAATACGGCATTACCCCGGCAACGGGTGCGGAAAAGGCGCAGATCTTGTCGGATTTTGCTGCGCGGAATCAAGAGCTTGTCGACGGCCGTTGGCAAGAGGGCTGGCACGCCTTTTGCGTGAGCAAGCGGGAGACCTATGCCAAGGTGGTGCGGCAGGCAGGCACCGACGATGGGGGCGATGCGGAAAAGAATTTGCATATGTTTGCCCACTATCTGGACTGCGAGGCGCACACCGACGTGTGGCGGGAGCTTTACAAGACCGCACATCACACCAATAAGAGAAAATAAGAAAAAAGCAAAACGGTAGCGATTTTTCGCTACCGTTTTGCTTTTTTCAGATGGCAAGGCTGCCCTGATCCTCCTTTTGGGCGGGGGGATCCAGCCGTACGGTGGCGGTGCCGTCCGCGCCGTAGGTGATGCGGTCACCCGAGCAGGAGAGGCTGTCCACGTAGGCGAGATAGGCCTCCTTGGAGGGGAAGGGGGGCTTTGCCTCGGCGATCACCTGCTTGGCCAGGGCGCCGTCGTTGCAGAGCAGGCGCTTCAGCATCAGCAGCTGCCACTTGGCATTGGTCACGCAGGCCGCCTCGGGGTCTGCAATGCGGTAGTCCGCGCCGTGGCTGGTGCCGGTGGCACCGCCCGCGTAAGGATGTACCACGGGCATGATGCAGGAAAGATCGCCCATATCGGTGCTGCCCGAGCTGTAGCCTTTGCCCGCAGGGAACACGTAGCCGGGCATCAGCGTTTCGGCGCATTCCTTTGCCAGCGCTACCAGGGTGGGATCGTTGTAAAGGGGCGCGTAGCCGGGGGTATCCAGGATCTCGATATTGGCGCCGAGGGAGAGTGCGGCGCCGATCAGGGCGCGGTTGACCTTGGCGTTCTCGTGGACAATGGCATCAAAGCTCTTGCCTCGCACGTAGCTTTCCATAGTGACGGTGGCAGGGATGGCGTTTACCATAACGCCGCCCTCGGTGACGATGGGATGCACGCGGATCTGATCCCGCTCCCGGAAGGTCTCGCGGATGGCATTGATGGCATTCAGACCGCAGTTGGCGGCGTACAGGGCATTCACACCGCGGTTGGGGCTTCCGCCTGCGTGTGCGGCCTTACCCTTGTAGATGATCTGCTTGGCAAGGCAGCCCACCGAGCCGCCGTTGCTGGAGTAGGCGTTAGAGGTGTGTACCATAAAGGCCAGGTCCACACCGTCAAAATAGCCGCGATGCAAAAACTCCGGCTTGCCGCCGAAATATTTGATCTTGCCCTGCTTTTTCAGCTCCGTTCGGTAGTTAATTTCCAAAAGCTCCTCTGCGGGGACGGCACAAAGGCGGATGCGGCCGCAAAGTGCATCCAGCATATGCGGCTCCTTCAGGGCAGCGGCAATGCCGAGAAGGGCAGCGGCCTGCGCATTGTGACCGCAGGAGTGCACAGCGCCGGTTTCCTTGTTGCATTCGGGGTGGCCGGGGCAGATGATCGAATCCAACTCACCGAGGATCAGGATCTCGGGACCGGGACGACCCGTATCCAGTACCGTATAAAAGCCGGTGATACCCTCTGCGCGGGTGATGTCGTAGCCCAGGCGCTCAAAGGCGTCCTCCATATATTTCGAGGTCTCAAATTCCTTGTAGCCGGTCTCGGGATGTGCCCAGATCCAGCGCTCTGCGTCAAGGATCAGCCGGCGGTGCTTATCCACCGCGTTGATGATATTTTGCATACCGTTCCCCCCTTAATTGGTGTTTATCTACATTATATACCCACAGCTTCGGGTTGTCAATCCCGTTTTGTGCGGCAGGGGAGGGCTTGTCGATGCGATCGGGAGAAAAACGCCTTTTTGCGCGAAAACATTGACAAATCGCGACAAACGGGGTATGATGAAAGTACAAAACAACACCATCCGTGCGGAAGATGCGAAGGGAGCGTAAAATGGATATTAAGGACGGCGTAAAGCAGGAGAGTGAGATCTCCGCTTTTCTTATGATCGGTCAGTCAAACATGGCGGGACGGGGCGAGTTTTCGGAGGTGGAGCCCATTTCCAACAAGCTGTGCTATATGCTGCGCATGGGCCGCTGGCAGAAGATGAGCGAGCCCATCAATCCCGATCGCCCGATCTTTGAGGGTAAGTTTCACAGCGGCGTGTCCCTGGGCGCCTCCTTTGCGGATGATCTTGCAAGGGAAAGCGGCGAGCGGATCGGTCTGATCCCCTGTGCCGACGGGGGCACCGCCATTTCTCTATGGATGCCGGGGCAGGTGCTGTACGATCACGCGGTGATGCAATGCAAGCTGGCGCAGCGCTCCTCAAGGCTGCGCGCCATTCTCTGGCATCAAGGGGAGACCGACTGCAAGGACGACGGACGTGTGGCGACGTACAAGGAAAAATTCATTACCATGATGACCGCGCTGCGCCGCGATCTGGGGGATGAAGCGTTGCCCGTCATCATCGGGGAGCTGCCCCATCACATCGACCCCGTATGGGAGCGCGGCGACCGCCCCGCCAGGCTCAACGCCATTTTTGCGGAGATTGCAGCCGAGCTGCCCCATTGCGCGCTCGTTTCTGCCGAGGGCCTCTCCATGAAGCCGGACGGCATTCATTTCAACGCCGTTTCCTACAGGGAGCTCGGTCACCGTTACGCCAAGGCATATCTTTCGATCCTGCGCAAATAAAAGAGAAAATTTTTCCGTTTAAAACATCTTGACAAGGCTTTTGTAACCCTCTAAAATAAACGTGTAAAATAAACGTGAACACCGAAAGGCAGGTATTTTTATGGATCAGATCAGAGTTGATTTTGCAAAAGCGTGCGGCAGTGTCAAGCCCATGCATGCTACCAATAATGGACCGGTGTATAAGTTTGCCGCGGATCAGCGCATCACCAACGTGCAGCATTTCAGGGCTGCCGGTATTCCGTATGCACGCAACCACGACGCCTCCTTTTGTGCCACCTACGGCGGTGAGCATTGCGTAGATGTGAATTTCATCTTCACCGATTGGAGCGCCGACCCCACCGACCCCGCCTCCTACGACTTTCAGCTCACCGACGAGTACTGCCGCATGGTAGAGGCCGGAGGGTGTAAAAACTACTACCGTTTGGGGTCTAAAATCGAGCATTGGTCCAAAAAGTACAACACGCTGCCCCCTGCCGACTTCCACAAGTGGGCGGTGGTCTGTGAGCATATCATCCGCCACTATACCGAGGGTTGGGCTGATGGCATGAAGCTGGATATTCCGTATTGGGAGATCTGGAACGAGCCGGATCTGGACCCGGATGACGCTACGCACAAACGCTGCTGGGGCGGCACCGCCAAGCAGTTTTATGAGCTGTTCAATATCACGTTGACGCATCTGAAAAAATGCTTCCCCCATCTCAAGATCGGCGGCCCCGCTATTGCTGCCATGAAGGACAACGACTGGACTCGTGGCTTTTTTGAGAGTCTTGGAGAGGTGAAGCCCGACTTCTTCTCCTGGCACGTTTACGGGGCAACGGTAGAGAAGGTGCGGGAGAAGATCCTGCTTGCCCGCCACATGCTGGATGAGTACGGTCTTACCGAATGCGAAAGTATTCTGAATGAGTGGAACTACGTGCGCGGCTGGAAGGATGAGGATTGGTATTACACCCTGAAGGCGGAAAAGTCCTTGAAGGCTGCCGCCTTTATCGCCTCCGTTATGGCAATGTCCCAGTATGAGCCGCTGGATATGCTGATGTACTACGATGCGCGTCCCGGCGGTATGAACGGTATGTTTTGCACCGACCGCATCTGTGAGACACTGAAGGGCTACTATCCCTTTTGGATGTTCAATCAGCTCTACAAATTGGACAATGCCGTGGCGTTGGAGCGGGAGGGCGCTGACGTGTGGGCGGCTGCTGCCAAGTCGGAAGCTGAGCATAGTGTGATGCTTTCCTACTATAACGACGACGATAATGCTGCCTCCGAAAAGCAGGTCAAGGTCAGCTTTTCCGGTGTGGAAAGCAAAAACGGCGTGCGACTGGAGTACTATCTGTTGGATGAGAACCATGACGCGGAGCTTGTACGGGAGGAGATCTTTACCGCCTCTGAGTTTGCCGCTTATCTGAAAATGCCCCTTCACGGCGTGTATCTGCTGAAGGCGGTCGCTCTTTAAAGGAGTAAGGCGTGCGCGATTTTCGCGCACGCTCTTGCTTTTTCGGGGCGTATGCAAAAAATTCGTCTCTCCCCTTGATATTTAAGATAAAATTATGTATAATAAAGATAACTTATATATAAGGAGATCATTACTATGAAAGCAAAGGCAGTCATTACTGTTACCGGCAAGGATAGCGTGGGCATCATCGCCCGTGTCAGCACCCTTTGCACCGAATACAATGCCAATATTGTGGATATCACGCAGAGCGTGCTTTCCGAGTACTTCGCCATGATCATGCTGGTGCAGATCGATCAGCTGACCATCCCCTTTGCCGAGTTTGCGGACAAGCTGGCCGCAGCGGGCAGGGAGCAGGGATTGGATATCCGCGCCATGCACGAGGATATCTTCAACACCATGCACCACATCTGATGAGGTGACCCTATGCTGAACATAACCGATATTCTGGAAACCATCGGGATGATCCGTGAGGAAAATCTCGATATCCGCACGATCACTATGGGTATTTCCTTGCTGGATTGCGTCAGCGAGGATGAAAATCGCCTGTGTGAAAAGGTTTACGACAAGATCACCACCACCGCCAAGGATCTGGTGAGCGTCGGCTGCGATATTGAAAAGAAATACGGCATTCCGATCGTGAACAAGCGCGTGTCGGTGACCCCTGTATCCCTGATCGGCGGCCGCATCTCCCCCGAGGGGTATCTGAAGCTGGCGCACACCCTGCAGCGTGCGGCAGAGAACCTTGGCATCAACTTTATCGGCGGCTACTCCGCGCTGGTGCATAAGGGTATGACCGAGAGCGAGAAGAATCTCATCTCGGTGATCCCCGAGGCATTGGCCGAAACGCAGATGGTCTGCTCCTCGGTCAATGTGGCGACCACCAAGGCGGGCATCAATATGGATGCCATCCGTATGATGGGCTCTGCCATCAAGCGCGCCGCTTATCTGACCCGTGACAACAACTCCATCGGCTGTGCCAAGCTGGTGGTCTTTGCCAACGTGCCGGAGGATAACCCCTTTATGGCAGGTGCCTTCCACGGTGTGGGCGAGCCCGGCTCGGTCATCAACGTGGGCGTTTCCGGCCCCGGTGTGGTGGCAGCAGCCATCAAGCGCGCAGGGGATTGTGACCTCTCCGAGCTGGCCGACGTGATCAAAAAGACTGCCTTCAAGATCACCCGCGTGGGTCAGCTGGTGGCAAGCGAAGCAGCCGAGCGGCTGAACACCCCCTTCGGTATTATCGATCTTTCTCTTGCGCCCACTCCTGCCGTGGGTGACTCGGTGGCGCATATTCTGGAGGAGATGGGCCTGGAGAGCTGCGGTGGCTTTGGTACCACGGCGGCGCTGGCTATGCTCAACGATGCCGTTAAGAAGGGCGGCGTTATGGCTTCCTCTCACGTGGGCGGCCTTTCG
The DNA here is from genome assembly GCA_015065135.1 of Oscillospiraceae bacterium. Taxonomy (GTDB): domain Bacteria; phylum Bacillota; class Clostridia; order Oscillospirales; family CAG-272; genus Firm-07. Next base: position 3,439 of record SVQY01000030.1, on the reverse strand, counting down.
GGCGCTTTCATTCCCGTTTCCGAGGATGCGGGCATGATCGCTGCCGTAGAGCGCGGTGCGCTGACCCTGGAAAAGCTGGAGGCCATGACCGCCGTTTGCTCGGTGGGTCTGGATATGATCGCGGTGCCCGGCGACGTCAGCGAGGATGTGATCTGCGGTATCATCGCCGACGAGATCTCCATCGGCGTGGCAAACACCAAGACCACAGCCGTCCGTGTGATCCCTGCCTACGGCAAGAAGGAAGGAGATAGCGTCAACTTCGGCGGACTGCTTGGCTATGCCCCCATTATGTCGGTGAAGCCCTACAGTCCCGCGAAATTCGTGGCACGAGGGGGACGCATTCCTGCTCCGATCCATAGCCTGAAGAACTGATCAAAGCGCGCCTCCCTCGCAAGCGAGGGGGGCGCTTGCATCCCAAAAAGCGAAAACGTGTTAGGATTTTGACGTTTTTGCAGGAGGTTATATGAAATCCGGAATCAAAAATTATCTTATGAATATCATATTGCCAAGCGTGGTGCTATCGGCTCTGGTCGGTGCGCTGACGGGTGGTATCGTCTTTCTGTTCCGGTTGGTCTCTGAGGAGGTCATCGAGCTATCTGCGAAGATATTTACCTTTGCGGGCACACATTTGTGGGCGGTGCCTCTGGTGGTGCTGGGTGCGGTGCTGATCGCGGCCATTGTGGCATTTTGTATCCATTGCTCTCCCCATGCAAGGGGCGGTGGCATTCCTACCGCCGTGGCACTGATGCGTGGACTCATTACCTTTCGATGGTTGCGCAATCTGATCTTCGTGTTCGTTTCTGCACTCTTTTCCTATCTGTGCGGCATTCCGCTGGGCAATGACGAGGGCCCCGCGGTGCAGATGGGCGCTGCCGTTGGCAGCGGCACCACAAGGCTGCTGGCCAAAAGGCATCAGGGCTGGGAGCGCTATCTGATGACCGGCGGCGCCTCTGCCGGCTTTGCTGCCGCTACCTGCGCGCCGATCGCTGCCGTGATGTTTGCGCTGGAGGAGGCACATCGCCGTATTACCCCTTTGCTGCTGATGTCGGCCACCACCAGCGTGATCGCCGGCATGGGCGTGCTGAGCGGGCTCTGTCATCTGACAGGGCATCTGGAGTTTACTTATCTCTTTCATTTTGCGCCGATGCCGGTGCTGCCGCTGACTCGTATTTGGGCTGTGGCACCTATTGCTATTCTTTGCGGTGTGGGCGCTTATCTGCTGGCCAAGCTGACCCACGCTGTTCGTACCGTTTCGCACAAAAAGCTGAAAAAAGTGCATACGTTCTTTAAAATCGCACCCGTTTTCGCACTTGTTGCGCTGATCGGCTGCTTCTTTTACGAGTATCATATGATCGGTACCGGCCACCACCTGATCGAGTATCTGATCGAGCATCGCGAGGTCTGGTGGATGGCGCTGATCCTGCTATTCGCAAGGGCGCTGATGGTGGTGCTTTCTAACGAGGTGGGGGCTACCGGCGGCCTTTTTACGCCACTTTTGGTGTTCGGCGCTCTGATCGGTTCGCTTTGCGGCGAGGTGATGATCAACCTTGGCTGGCTTGCTCCTGAGCTGTTTCCGCTGATGGTAGTGGTAGGTATGGCTGCCTTTTTCAGCGCTTCGGTGCGCACGCCGCTTACTGCGATGATCTTTTCGATCGAGGTATTTGGCGGCTTTGACAACGTGCTGCCTATCTTTTTGGCCATTGCCATCTCCTATGTCATCGTGGAAACGGTGGGCGTGACCTCGATCAACGAGATCGCGATGGAGCGCGAGATCCACAGACAGCATCACGGCAAGCCCCGCAAGGCCGTCGATGTAGAGCTGACGGTGCAGCCCGGCTGCTTTGCTATCGGCAAGGAGCCCCGTGATATTCTCTGGCCTGCCTTCTGCCACGTGCTGTCGGTCCGCAAGGGCGGCGCGGTCAAGGATTCCTATGAGGGCGGTGCCATTCGGGAAAAGGATATTCTGCGTTTGAATTTCACCACGCTGGACGAGGCGGCCACCGCCGCGGAGCTGTGTGCTATCCTGGGTGACCAGGATGTGTACGCCAACGCCCACGTGACCGAGGTGCAGGGAAGTGCTCCCAACAAAAAATAAAAGAAGCGCCTTGAAAAGGCGCTTCTTTTTTGTCAAGGGTCTTTTTTTACACTTCGTTTTTTCCGCTTTTGGAAACCGTCAGGCTTTTTTGGAAAATTGTCAAGGGTGTGCAGCGCGGCTTATGGAAAATGGGTGGCCTATGGAAAACTCTATGGAAATTGGGGAAAACTCGGCTGCCACGGGGATGTGATAGGGCGCTTTCCTTGTGGAAAACTCGAACGGAGCAAAAAAGAGGGTGGAAGCGTTGACTGGTCAACTTTTCCAAAATAGGGCTTTGGTGGAAAATACAGAAAGCCAAAAAATGAAAAAAAGGTGCAAAGTGGAAGAAGTATTCCGCAAAAAGCATCATTTTTTCTCCACACTCTCGCGAATACGACAAAAACGGTGCAGGGAAGTGGAGAGAAGGCCGTCAAAAGGGCGAAATCAAAAGCATTTCGGATACCCTCTTGACAGAGGGGCGGCGTTTATTATATAATAAAAAGGTAAAGAAAAAGCCGGCGTCAACGTACGCTCGGTAATTTAAGGAGGCAGAAAATGGAACAGACCAAAAAGTGCGCGCTTGCCGCAAAGGCCGCGCAGATCCGCCTTGACATTCTGGAGGAGGTCCACGCTGCAAAGTCCGGACATCCCGGTGGCTCTTTGTCGATCGCGGACGTGATGACCTATCTCTACTTTGAAGAAATGAACATCAACCCCGCAGACCCCAAGTGGGCTGACCGTGACCGCCTGGTGCTTTCCAAGGGTCATACCGCTCCCGCTCTGTATGCAACGCTCGCTGAGCGCGGCTACTTCGATACCGCAGAGCTGAAGAAGCTCCGCAAGATCGACTCCTTCCTGCAGGGTCACCCCGATATGAAGCACACCCCCGGTGTGGATATGACCACCGGCTCTCTGGGCCTTGGCATTTCCGCTGCCTGCGGCATGGCACTGGCTGCCAAGATCGACGGCAAGGATTACCGCACCTACACCATTCTGGGCGACGGCGAGAGCGAGGAGGGCCAGGTTTGGGAGGCATGCATGTTTGCCGCTCACTACAAGCTGGATAACCTTTGCGTGATCATCGACTGGAACGGTCTGCAGATCGACGGTGCTATCACCGATGTTATGAACCCCACCCCTCACGACAAGAAGCTGGAGGCCTTCGGCTTCAACGTTGTCGTTGCCGATGCCCATGACTTTGACCAGCTGGAGGCTGCCTTCAACAACGCAAAGAGCTGCAAGGGCAAGCCCACCGCCATTATTGTGAAGTCGGTGAAGGGTAAGGGCGTTTCCTTTATGGAAAATCAGGCAAGCTGGCACGGTGCCGCTCCCAATGATGAGCAGTATGCCGTAGCTGTTGCCGAC
>SVQY01000001.1 GCA_015065135.1 Oscillospiraceae bacterium | reverse complement strand
GTGCCGCCACCGTGGGTGGTGACCATGGTGCCGTCGGCATCCTTATCGAACATAACGCCCAGATCGTTGAGCCACTTGATGCACTCGGGGCCGTCGTGGACCAGCTTGTAGACCAGCTCGGGGATGTTCTTGAAGTGACCGCCGCCCATCACGTCCAGATAGTGCTGTGCGGGGGAGTCGTTTGGCTTGTCGGCAGCCTGAATGCCGCCCTCAGCCATCATGGTGTTGGCATCGCCGTGGCGGAGCTTGGTCACGATCATGACCTTGGCGCCGTTCTCGTGTGCCATGATAGCGGCTGCAGAGCCTGCGCCGCCGCCACCGATGATCAGCACGTCGGTCTCATAATCGGCCTTGGAAAGGTCGATATCGGAGGGCTTGATGCGGCTGTTTGCCTGCAGGATCTCAGCCAGCTCCAACGGAACCTTCTCGCCCTTGTTGGGGCCGATCTGCAACTCAGCGAACTGAGACTTGATGTGGTCGGGGTGGAAGGCTGCGAGAACGTTTTCCTTCTCCTCGGCGGTCATACGGCGGGGGTTCTCACCTGCCATGACCTTTGCAAGGCGGGCTTCACGGGTGGCCTCTACCTTTTTGATAGATTCAAGCATTTCTGCGGTATACATTCTGTGCGCCCTCCTTATTTCTCAAAATCGCGGTTGTTGTACATATCCTTAAGCTCGTCAACAGACTTGCTCATGATATCAGCCAGAGCCGCCTCGCAGTCGCCGCGCAGGATCTCTGCTACGCGATCGTTCAGGTGACCGGTCTCGGGGGCAAGGTACTTGCCGGTGAGACGGCGTGCCAGCAGGCCCACCTGTGCGTGGGTGATGCCGGCAGGGCAACGGGAGGAACAAACGCCGCAGGCAACACAGTCAAAGCTCTCCTCGGCGCACTTCTCAAATTCGCCGCGCTGGGCGTAGGCAATGTACTGCATGGTGTTCAGGCCCTGGGTGCAGGACTTGGTGCAGGCGTTGCAGCCGACGCAGGCGTAGATCTCGGGGTAAAGCTGCATCATGATCATCTCGGTGGGCTTTACCTCATTGATCTCGTAGGGCTTCTTTACCAGGGGGAAGAAGGGCAGGGTGGCGATGTACATATTATCCTGTACCTGGGTCTGGCAAGCGAGGCAGGTCTTCAGCTCGGTCTCGCCCTTGATGCGGTAGATGGTAGCGCAAGCGCCGCAGAAGCCGCAACGGCAGCCGACACCGCGGACCAGCTGATAGCCGGCGTACTCCATAGCCCCCATAATGGTCAGGCTGGAGGGCACCTCATACTTTTTACCGTAGAGGTAAATGTTGATCATATTACTCATGGTGTGTATGTTCTCCTTATCAATATTCGTCGGGCAGCTCGTCGAGCTGGTCAAAGCGGAATACGGGGCCGTCCTTGCACACGTACTTGTTGCCGATATTGCAGCGGCCGCACTTGCCGATGCCGCACTTCATGCGCAGCTCCATCGTGGTAAAGATCTGGGTCTTGTCAAAGCCTGCGTTCAGCAGGTTGGGCAGCGAGAACTTGATCATGATGGGGGGGCCGCACACCAACGCGCAGGTGTTGACGGCGGAAAGGTTCAGCTCGGCAATGTAGTTGGGTACAAAGCCTACGTGGCCGTCCCAGCCCTCCTGCTCGCGGTCGATGGTCAGATGCACGTGGAAGTCGGGGGTGTTCATCCACTCGGAGACGATCTCCTCGTAGTTTACAAGGTCATCCTTGGAGCGGGAGCCGTAGATGATATCCACGCGGCCGTACTTGTCGCGGTTGTCGCGGACATAGTTGATGACCGAGCGCAGGGGCGCAAGGCCGATACCGCCCGCCACGAATACCAGGTTCTTGCCGGCAAGCTCGTCGTCAACGGGGAAGTGGCGACCGTAGGGACCACGCACGGTGATCATCTGGCCCTCCTCCATAGAGTGGAGCCAGTCGGTCAGGCAACCGCACTTCTTGACGCTGAACTCCATGAATTCCTTGTTGGTGGGGGAGGAGGTGATCGAGATCATCGCCTCGCTGATGCCGGGCACGGAGAGCATAGCACACTGACCGGGCAGATGCTCAAAAAGCTTGCCGCCGCCGGGTGCCTCTACGCGGAAGGTCTTGACGTCGGGGGTCTGACCGATGATCTTGGTCACGATACCCGCATAAGGGATCAAAGTTTCTTCCATTATTTATTACCTCCTTTTGCCAGCGCTTTCATCACCTTGACGATGTTCATGGAAATGGGGCAGCGGGAGAGGCATCTGCCGCAGCCGACGCATCCGAAGATGCCGTTGTTGTTATCGGGGAAGTAGACCAGCTTGTGCATGAATCTCTGACGGAAGCGCTCCAGCTGGCTGTTACGGCTGTTGCCGTGTGCCATCTTGGTAAAGTCGGAGTACATGCAGGAATCCCAGCAGCGGAAGCGCTGGATGCCGTGACCCGTGTCGAAGTCGCGGATGTCATAGCACTGGCAGGTGGGGCAAACGAAGGTGCAGGTGCCGCAGCCAAGGCAAGCCTCGGAGAGGGATGCCCATTCGGGGCGGTCAAACAGCTCCTTGGTAAGGCCCTCGCCAACACCCTCGGTGGTGAGGCCTGCGAGAGGGAGCTTTGCCATAATGGCGCGGAGCTTTTCCTGCTCGGCCTTCACAGCCTTGTCGTCGGTCTCCTCAAAGAGAGCGGCGTGCTTGGCCATCAGCGCCTCGCCCTTTTCGGTGTTGGCGCGGAAAACGTAGCCGTCCTCCACGTCCCACACGGTGATGTCGCCCTTGGGGTCGGCGGCGTCGATGCCGAAGGTGCCGCAGAAGCAGGTCTCGGCGGGCTTGCCGCAGGCGCGGGTGATCACGGTGCCGTGCTCACGGCGGTTCTTGTAGTAGCTGTCAACGGGATCGGTGAGATATACGCGATCCAGGATATCGAAGCTGGCGGCATCGCAGGCGCGCACGCCGAAGATGACGAAATCCTCGCACTCCTCACGGGTATCGATCACGTCGATCTTCTTGCCCTCCATCTTGAAGGCCATCAGGTTCTCGGTCTGGGGGAAGAAGAAGTCCTTGGCGGAGCGCAGGGTGTTCAGCTGCTGAGACAGCTCAACGCCCTCGCTCCATCTTTTGTACTCTGCCTTGCCGGTCTCGTTGTTAACGGGGCAGTAGAGCGCCTCGTCCTTGGCAACGGCGGCAAAGAAATCATAAAGCTTTGCAAGAGAAAGTTTTTTCATATCCGTATCTCCTTTCTCAAGCCTCGCGGTCGCCCAGGGTGTAGGTACCGAGGGGCGGCTTCTTTTCGGGATCCTCGCCTGCCTGATAGTCGCCGTAGAACTCATTCATATCCTTGATGAACTTGCGGTTCAGCAGGTGGAGCGGAATGTTCTGGGGGCAAACACGGGAGCATTCGCCGCAGTCGGTGCAGCGACCTGCCACGTGGAAGGCGCGGATGATGTGGAACATATTCTCCTCAAAGGAGGTGACAGCCGCCTTCTGGCTGATGCCGGAGTTGGGGTTGTCGAATACGCACTGCTCGCAGGTGCAGGCAGGGCAGACGTTGCGGCAGGCGTTGCAGCGGATGCAGCGGGAAAGCTCGTTTCTCCAGAAGGCAAAGCGCTCGTCGGGGGTCATGGCCTCCAGCTTCTTGACCATATCGAAGCGGTCGCAGTCCTCAATGACCTCACCCTCCTCGCCGATCAGCTCGTCGTAGACCACGTGCTTCTTGCTCTTGCAGGAAAGGCAGCGATCGGCCATGGCCTCATAGGCCTTCACGGTCTTATCGCCGTAAACGGTCATCACGGTGTACTCGCCGTTCTCGGTGCGGATGCCGGTGATACCCTCAATACCCATGGCCTTCAGCTTATCCACGTCGGCCTTGCCGTAGCACTCGATGCCGATCACGTAGACGTTCTCGCGCAGTACACGGTGCTCGGCGATCAGCTGATTGAAGCTGTAGGTGTCGCAGGGCTTCAGGAAGACCAGGATCTTGCCGCCCTTGCGGCTTTCCTTTACCAGATACTTGGAAAGGTTTGCACCGCAGAAATCATTGTAAACGAAGTTGTTTTTCAGCTCCTCGGCGGTCTCAAAGACGGCGGGAGTCATATCGTAGGGGAACTCGCCTGCGCTCCAGCCCAGCACACGGTCAACGGTGCCGTTTTCCAGAAGCTCCAGGGCGCGTTTTTCCATCATTGCTTGCATCTCAGATCCTCCAATCTCTTGTTCTCACCGAGAGCGGCGACGGTGTCGCAGAACTCGTTCATGGTTTTGGAGAACTTGGCGCCCTCCGCAGCGGAGATCCATTCCACACGGGTGCGCTCCCGCTCAATGCCCAGGTAATCCAGCATCGAGAAGAGCAGCGCCATACGGCGACGGGTGAAGTAGTTACCGCTGGTGTAGTGGCAGTCACCGGGGTGACAGCCGGCAATGATCACGCCGTCAGCACCCCGCTGGAAGGCACGCAGAATGAACATGGGGTTCACGCGGCAGGAGCAGGGCACGCGGATGATCTTGACGTTTTCGGGGTAGGAAAGACGGGCAGAGCCTGCGCCGTCGGCGCCCGCATAGGAGCACCAGTTGCAGCAGAATGCAACGATCTTGGGTGTATATCCGTTTACTTGCATATTGCGTCAACCTCCGCCATGATTTGTTTGTTGGTAAAGCCCTTCAGATCCATTGCGCCGCTGGGGCAAGCCACGGTACAAGCGCCGCAGCCCTGACATACGGCAGGGTTGACGGAAGCCACGCGACGGATGAGGGTGGTGCGGTTCGGGCCGCGGAACTCCTTGTCGGAGTAGGTGATGGCACCGTAGGGGCAGACCTTCTCGCAGGAGGAGCAGCCGTTACAAAGCATCTCGTCAGAGCTTGCCACGCAGGGGTTGCAGGTCAGCTTATCCTTGGCAAGCACGCCGATGACCTTGGCAGCGCAGGCGGATGCCTGAGAGACGGTCTCGGGGATATCCTTGGGTCCCTGGCAAACACCGGAAAGGAAGATGCCGGCGGTGGGGGACTCCACGGGACGGAGCTTGGGATGTGCCTCGGTGAAGAAGTCGTTGGTATCCATGCTGGCGGTCAGCATGGTGCCGATGGAGCGGGCGGTCTTGTCCGGCTCGATGGCGGTGGCAAGCACCACCAGATCGGCATCGATGTGCAGCTGCTCGCCGGCCAGCAGGTCGCTTGCCTGCACGCGGAGCTGTGTGCCGTTCTGGGTCACCTTACCCACCATGCCCTTGATGTAATGCACACCGTACTGCTCTACCGCGCGGCGGTAGAACTCGTCAAAGTTCTTGCCGGGGGTGCGGACGTCGATGTAGAATACGTAGACCTCGGTATCCGGATATTTCTCACGGATCAGCATAGCGTGCTTGGCGGTATACATGCAGCAGATCTTGGAGCAGTAGGGCTTGCCGCGCTCGTCGGTCTCGGTGCAACGGGAGCCGACACACTGCACGAATACGATCTTGTGGGGATGCGCCTTGTCGGAGGGACGGAGCAGGGTGCCGTTCGTCGGGCCTGCTGCGTTCATCAGTCTCTCCAGCTCAAGGGAGGTCACCACGTCGGGGCAAGTGCCGTAGCCGTACTCGCCGTAGACCTTGGCATCAATGGGATTGAAGCCGGTGGCGGCCACGATAGCGCCGTACTCGCGCTCGATGATCTCATCCTTCTGGGTGTAATCAATGGCGCCGGTGCCGCAGATCTTGGAGCACACGCCGCACTTGCCGGTCTTCAGCATGGTGCAGTAGGTGGCGTCGATGGTGGCTACCTTCGGCACGGCCTGTGCGAAGGGGATGTAGATGGCACGGCGGGTGTCCATGCCCATATTGAACTCATTGGGCACCTTCTTCTGGGGGCACTTTTCGGTACAAAGGCCGCAGCCGGTGCATTTGGTCTCGTCTACGTATCTTGCCTTGCGGCGGATCTGTGCCTTGAAGTTGCCAACGTAGCCCTTCACGGCCTCGATCTCGCTGTAGGCGTAAATGGTGATCTTCTCGTTCTGTGCCGCATCCACCATCTTGGGGGTCAGGATGCAGGCTGCGCAGTCCAGGGTGGGGAAGGTCTTATCCAGCTGGGCCATCTTGCCGCCGATGGTGGGGGATTTCTCTACGATATCCACCTCAAAGCCTGCCTCGGCAATATCCAGAGCGGTCTGGATGCCGGCGATGCCGCCGCCGATGACCAGCGCGCGCTTGGTCACAGGGGACTCGCCTGCCTGCAGGGGAGCGTTCAGATGCACCTTTGCGATAGCGGCGCGACCCAGAATGATCGCCTTTTCGGTGGCCTCCTTCATATCCTTGTGGATCCAGGAAACGTGCTCACGCAGGTTTGCGATCTCCACCATATAGGAGTTCAGACCCTCTGCGGCTGCTGCCTTACGGAAGGTGGCCTCGTGCATACGGGGAGAGCAGGAGCCCACCACAATGCCGGTGAGCTTGTGCTCGCGGATGGCCTCGCGCATCAGCTGCTGGCCGGACTCGGAGCACATATACTGATAATCGGTGGAAAACACCACGCCCTGCTCGTGGCTGAGCGCCTCGGCAACGGCCTTTACGTCAACGGTGCCGGCAATGTTGGTGCCACAGTGACAGATAAATACGCCAATTCTTTGCATTTTGTGCTTTCCTCCTTACTTGCTGTATTTGCGCAGCGCGGTGACGAAGAGCTGCTGAGGCATATCCTCGTCAAGCATTGCGGGAATGTCGTCTGCCTTGAAGTGGTTCTGACCCTGCTGACGGATCACGGTGAGGCGGACTGCCTCGACCAGCTTTGCGGGCTCTACGCCGCGAGGGCAGCGATCCACGCAGGCAAAGCAGGAAAGACATTTGTAGATGGACTTGCTGGCAGCCAGCTTGTCGATCTCGCCCTTTTCTACCATATAAACGAACTGGTGAGGATGGTACTCCATCTCGTCAAAGGCGGGGCAGGTGGCGGTGCACTTGCCGCAGCGCATGCATTTGCGCACGTCCACGCCAGAGGAGCGCAGGACCTGCTCGGTCTTATTATTGCTATGACTCATCTTGCTCCTCCTTTCACTTTACGCCAAGCGCCTCAGCAAGCAGCTCGGTGAAGTAGACCACGGGGATCTCGCTATTGCCGTTCTTGGCCAGGTTGTACAGGCAAAGAGGGCAGGCGGTGATCACGGTGTCGGCGCCATTGTTCGCGGCATCCTCCATCAGAATGCTGCTGCGCTTTTTGGCCTGTGCCTTGTCCTCGGCAGCCACATAGCCGCCGCAGCACTCATTGCGCATGCCCCAAGCCACAGGCTCGGCACCGATGGCGCGGATGAAGTCCTCCAGAATGGTGGGGTTCTCGGGGTCGTCAAACTGCATCACCTTACCGGGGCGCAGCAGGAGACAGCCGTAGTAAGCGGCGATCCTGCGGCCGGTCAGAGGGTTCTTGACGGCGGCCTTGATCTTGTCAAAGCCAACGCGGTCGCGCAGCACCTCCAGATAATGCAGCACGGTGGTCTCGCCGTTGTAGGGCGTTTCCAGATCCAGGTAATTGTTGACGCGCAGCGCAATGTCCGCGTCGGTCTTCATGTCGTTGTTGACCTGCTTGATCACGTTGTGGCAGGCAGAGCAAAGGGTGACAAGCTCCTGGCCCTCGTCGCGGGTGCTGACCAGCGCGCGAACGGCGGAGAGCTTGGTTGCGATCTCATCCTTTGCCATGGGGTAAACGGCACCGCAGCACTGCCAGTCGGGCAGCTCGCAGAGCTCAACGCCAAGTGCCTCGGCGGCGAGCCTGCCATAGCGATCCAGATCCTTACCCTTGGTTTTCAGGGTACAGCCGGGATAATAACTGAATTTCATGTTTGTACTTTTCCCTTTCGTAATATTTAGGGTCGGTGAAAATCGTGCAATACTGCGTTGTTCCTCGAAAGCGGCTCGACATAGGCTTACTATGCCTTCGCCTTGCTTTCTGCGGTACGCCTTGTCTTGCGCAATTTTCTCTCGACCCGCGGAATGGGGTCTTTGCTTTGAAAAAGAAATGTGTTTGTGCGACTGCACAAAATCGTGCAACACAGAATGTATAATGGGATTCGTCTTGCGCAATTTTGCGCAGTCGGTGTACGGTGGGGCAGCCTTGAAGCTACCCCACCGTTTATTTACCTTTTACGACGGTATTACACCATCTTCTCGGGGTGGAATACCTCGTCGAACTTCTCAGCGGTGAGGAAGCCGAGAGCTACGCAAGCCTCCTTCAGGGAGATGTTCTCCTTGAAGGCCTTCTTTACGGTCTTGGCAGCGTTCTCGTAGCCGATGTAGGGGTTCAGCGCGGTCACCAGCATCAGGGAGTTGTGCAGGTTGTCGTGCATCTTCTGCTTGTTGGCCTTGATGCCCACGGCGCAGTTATTGTTGAAGGAAACGATAGCCTCAGCCAGCAGACGAGCGGACTGCAGGAAGTTGTAGATGCAAACGGGCATGAACACGTTCAGCTCGAAGTTGCCCTGAGAGGCAGCCATGCCGACGGCCACGTCGTTGCCCATGACCTGAACGGCCACCATGGTCACAGCCTCGCACTGGGTGGGGTTGACCTTACCGGGCATGATGGAGGAGCCGGGCTCGTTCTCGGGAATGGTGATCTCACCAAGGCCGAGACGGGGGCCGGATGCCAGCCAACGGACGTCGTTGGCGATCTTCATCATATCGGCAGCGAGAGCCTTGATGGCGCCGTGTGCGAATACGATCTCATCCTTGGAGGTGAGCGCGTGGAACTTGTTGCCTGCGGTGACGAACTTCTTGCCGGTGATGGCGGAAACAGCCTCGGCGACCTTTACGTCAAAGCCGGCGGGAGCATTCAGGCCGGTACCGACTGCGGTGCCGCCCAGAGCCAGCTCCTTGAGGGTGGGCAGAGAAGCCTTCAGCAGCTGCTTGTCGCGCTCGAGAGAGGAGCGCCAGCCGGAGATCTCCTGAGAGAAGGTGATGGGGGTGGCATCCTGCAGGTGGGTACGGCCGCTCTTTACGATGCCCTTGTTCGCTCTCTCCAGCTTCTTGAAGGTGGAGATCAGCAGATCCACTGCGGGGAAGAGCTTATCCTCGATAGCCTCAACAGCCGCAATGTGCATAGCGGTGGGGAAGGTATCGTTGGAGGACTGGCTCATGTTGATGTCGTCGTTGGGATGGCAGAGCTTCTCGCCTGCGATCTCATTGGCGCGGTTGGCGATAACCTCGTTGGCATTCATGTTGGACTGGGTGCCGGAGCCGGTCTGCCATACGACCAGAGGGAAGTGGTCGTTGAGAGCGCCGGACATGACCTCGTCGCAGGCCTGGCTGATAGCGGCCAGCTTCTTGTCGGTCATCTTCTCGGGCTTCAGAGCATTGTTGGCAATAGCGGATGCCTTCTTCAGTACGCCGAATGCCTTGGTGATCTCGCGGGGCATGGTCTCAATGCCAACGCCGATGGGGAAGTTCTGGTGGCTGCGCTCGGTCTGTGCGGCCCAGTAACGGTCGGCGGGTACCTTGACCTCACCCATAGAGTCATGTTCGATGCGGTATTCCATCTCGTGTTCCTCCTGAAATGTGTTTTGTTTGTCTTTTTGACAAGCTTGCGCTGCTCACACGCGAGCGCGCAAATTATCATTATAAATTATATCATATAGCTCATAATACCGTCAAGAGGAGACTTGTGAAAAAATAAACAATTTTTCGCTTTTTTTGATCTTTTTTCTGTCCAAAAGTCGATATTGAGGGGTTTTGACGTTAGCTGTCGCTAACATTTGTCCTTTTTTGCGCTTTTGAGGTAGCAAAGTCCTTGTGAAAATGCCTCTTGCATTCCGTGGGCGGTTGTGGTATACTAATATGCTGAAAAGAAATATGCCTTGCCGCGTTCTGCGTGGAAAGGCGATGAAGGAGAGCTTATGCTGGAGTTGCAAAATATCAGCTTCTCGGTGCCTGCCGAAAATGGGGGAAAGACCGAGATCCTGAAGGATGTTAGCTTTACCGTTTCCGAACGGTTTGTGGCCATTACAGGTCCCAACGGTAGCGGAAAATCCACCGTTGCCAAGATCATTGCGGGTATTGAAAAGCCTACAACGGGTCGCATTTTACTGGATGGTGAAGATATTACCGACCTTTCCATCACCGAGCGCGCAAGGCTGGGCATCAGCTTTGCCTTTCAGCAGCCCGTCCGCTTCAAGGGCATTACCGTCAAGGATCTGATCTCTCTTGCCGCAGGCACCAAGATCTCTGTGGCAAACGCCTGCTCCTATCTTTCCGAGGTGGGCCTTTGCGCCAAGGAGTATATCAACCGCGAGGTCAACGCCTCGCTTTCGGGCGGTGAGCTTAAGCGCATCGAGATCGCCATGATCAACGCGCGCTCCACCAAGCTCTCTGTTTTCGACGAGCCCGAGGCGGGTATCGACCTGTGGAGCTTCAACAACCTGATCAAGGTGTTTGAGGGGATGTACGAGCGCACCAAGGGCAGCATTCTGATCATCTCTCACCAGGAGCGCATTCTGGATATTGCCGATAAGATCGTGGTGATCGCGGACGGCACCGTGGCGCAGATCGGCAGCAAGAATGAGATCCTGCCCACCCTGCTGGCACCCGCAGGCTGCCGCTATACCGCAAAGGAGGGCAACTGATATGGCAAACCTTGACAGCATTCAGAAAAATCTTCTGGAGCAGGTGGCGGATATCCACGAGATCCCCGAGGGCGCCTTTTCTCTGCGTGTGAACGGAGAAATGTTCGATAGCCGCTCCAGCGAAAATATTGAGATCGTCAAAAAGACGGACAAGCCCGGCATTGATATCTACATCAGGCCCGGCACCAAAAAGGAGAGCCTGCACATCCCCGTGCTGCTGGCCAAGACCGGCATCACCGAGCTGGTGTATAACGATTTTCACATCGGTGCGGACTGTGATGTGACCATCGTGGCGGGCTGCGGCATCCATAACGGCGGTGCGGAAAAGAGCGAGCACAGCGGCATCCACAGCTTCTTTGTGGGCGAGAACGCGCGTGTGAAATATATTGAAAAGCACTACGGCGAGGGGGACGGCAACGGCCGCAACGTGATGAACCCCACCACCGAGGTGTATATGGAAAAGAACAGCTATATGGAGATGGAGACTGCCCAGATCAAGGGTGTGGACTCCACCGACCGCACCACCAAGGCAAAGCTTGCCGACGGCGCGACCCTCATCGTGCACGAGAAGATCATGACCCACGGTCAGCAATACGCGAGAACCTATTTCGAGGTGGATCTGGACGGCGAGGACTGCGGTACTCATGTGGTCTCTCGCTCGGTGGCAAAGGATAGCTCCAAGCAGGAGTTTATCTCGCACGTCAATGGCAACAACCGCTCCAGCGGTCACACCGAGTGCGATGCCATCATTATGGATAGCGCTACTGTCAGCGCGGTGCCCGAGATCGAGGCAAATCATCCCGAGGCCTCTCTCATCCACGAGGCTGCTATTGGCAAGATCGCGGGGGAGCAGCTGATCAAGCTGATGACCCTGGGGCTTACCGAAAAGGAAGCGGAGGAGCAGATCATCGGCGGATTTTTGAAGTAAGACGGACGAGGGAGAGGGAAAAGCCCCTTTTGAAAAAGCGGCTTCTCCCCCTCCCTTTATCTCACGCCACGGCGTGAGATAAGCCCTCCCCCTCATCCGCAAAACCCTTTGAAAAAAGGGAAAAACACATACCGTTACGTGGGATTTGGGTTTTATAGTACCCGATCGCTTTAAATTTTGGTTTATCGAGGAGCTCGACGGTGTTGTTTTGAAGTGTGGTTGCTTGAAAGCCTCCCTCCGAGAGGGAGGGGGACCGCGATAGCGGTGGAAGAGTAGTCACCAAACGCGAACAACTCCCCGACAAATCCCGATTTGGCGCATTGCGCAAACAAAAAAACGCAAACAGAAGCTTCGCAAGCATTCCGTCCGTGACGATACCTGTTTCCCAAAAAGTTTTGAGGGGTTCCAAGGGGAACTTTTTCAAAAGTTTCCCTTGGCGCATCCCCCGGCGCATCCCCATAGAAAGGAGATCCGAATGGCATTACAACTGCCCGATATGACACCCATCCTCGCGTGGTACCGCGAGAACGCCCGAGACCTGCCCTGGCGGCACACCCGTGACCCGTATCGCATCTGGGTCTCCGAGATCATGCTGCAACAGACCCGCGTAGAGGCGGTGATCCCGTACTATCACCGTTTTCTTGCGCGATTACCCGACATAAAAAGCCTTGCCGAATGCCCCGAGGACGAGCTGATGAAGCTGTGGGAGGGGCTGGGATATTACAGCCGTGTGCGGAACATGCAGAAGGCGGCAAAAATGATTATGTCCCAACACGGTGCGCGTTTTCCGCAAAATTTTGAGGATATCCGCGCCCTTTGCGGCATCGGAGATTACACCGCGGGCGCGGTGGCATCCTTTGCCTTTGACCTGCCTTATCCCGCCGTGGACGGCAACGTGCTCCGCGTGGCGGCAAGGCTGCTCGCCTTTGAGGAGGATATTCTGGCGCCTGCCTCCAAAAAGCTGCTGACCGCCGCTGTTTGGGAGGCGCAGCCGAAGGAGCACGCTGCCGAATACAACCAGGCAATGATTGAGCTGGGCGCTACCGTTTGCCTGCCCAACGGGCTGCCGAAATGCGAGTGCTGCCCCTTGCGGGCGGACTGCCTTGCCCACCGTGAGGGAAAGGAAACGGTATTGCCTATTCGCAAAAAGGCAGCACCGAGAAGGGTGATCCGCAAGACCGTGCTGATCTTGCGCTGCGGCGACCGCGTGGCGCTCCGTCAGCGCCCCACAACGGGGCTGCTGGCAGGGCTATACGAGCCTTTTTCGGTAGAAAATATGCTCACAGCCGAGGAGGTTGGGGCGCTTGTTCTGGAGACCGGCGCCGGGCTGCTCCATATTGGCGAGCTTGGCGTAGCCAAGCATATCTTCACCCATCTGGAGTGGCATATGGAGGGCTTTGAGGTGATCCTGGATGAAAAAAGTGCCGAAACGGGTATCAAAAAGCTGGATCAGACGCTCTTTTTTGCTCCTCGTGAGGAAATTGACGCAAGCTATGCCGTCCCCTCGGCATACAGCGCGTACCGACCGTTTATGTAACAACATTTTGGCAGAAACATATCATTTTTTTGCATCGGTTGCATTTCAAAAGCGTTCGTGATACAATGATATCAATCAATATAAGGAGGTTCCCCCGATATGAAGACCTCGGTTACATCCTATTCCTTTCAGCAATACCTGAAGGCGGGTAAGCTGACATTGCAGGATCTGCCTGCCAAAGCTGCCGAAATGGGCTTTGAGGGCATTGAATTCACCAATTTTTCGCCCGACATCACCCAGGAGGAGCGCCTGGCGCTTGCTACAGATCTGCGGGAACGGGTCGAGAAAAACGGCCTTGCGATGGTTTCCTACACGGTGGCTGCAAAGCTTTGGCAATCGGATGAGGCTGCCCGACTTGCCGAGATCGAGCGTGTAAAGGGCGAGGTGGACGTGGCGGCGGCGCTGGGAGCGCCCGTGATGCGCCACGACCTTGTCTGGAAGCTGGAGCCGAGCGGCGCGGGAAGAGGATTTCTCACGATGATCCCGCAGCTGGCAGAGTCGGTGCGGGAGATCACCGCATACGCTGCCTCCAAGGGCATTCGCACCTGTTCCGAAAACCACGGCTTTATCGCTCAGGACAGCTACCGCATGGAGGCGATCGTGGCTGCCGTGAACCACGATAATTATGGCCTGTTGGTGGATGTGGGCAACTTCCTTTGTGCGGATGAGGATCCCATCACCGCCGTTTCCCGTGTGGCCAATTATGCCTTCCACGTGCATGCCAAGGATATGCTGATCTGTCCCATTGATACCGACGGGGGCGTCGGCATCATCAAGACCCGCGGCATGAACGGACTGAAGCCCACCGCTGTCGGTTACGGCTCGGTGCCCGTGAAGCAGTGCCTGCAGATCCTGAAAAAGGCGGGCTATGACGGATTTGTCACGGTGGAGTACGAGGGCAAGGAGGATTGCCTTGAGGGGATCGCCAAGGGGCTGAAAAATCTTCGCTCTTATCTGGAAATCATTTAAAAAGCCGCAACGTTATCGCTTTTTTGGTACCGCTTGGACGCTTTTTTGCCAAAAAAGGCAGTCCTTCTGCATCGTGCAGGAGGGCTGCCTTTTGAATTTTTATTTGACAAACATAATGAGATGTGATATGATATATTATGTATCTTTGAAGTCACTGTCTTTTTTGTATCAACTTTGTACGAGGAGGGATATTATGAAAACCTGTAGCGCTTGCGGCAGAGAATACCGCGGCTTTACCATCAAATGCCCCCATTGCGGCTTCGTCAATTATGATCCGAGCATTTATCCCAACAAGGTGGCTGCAGGGTTGGCACGCCCTGTGACAATTGGCACCTTTATGATGCCCGTCACCAGCCTTTTGTGGGTCATTACCATCAATCTGATCATTTTTGCTTGCGTAGGTAACGCTATTATCTACGGCGTGACCGATTCTAAAGCAATTTGGTGCCAGTACGTGGTCTCTGCGTTGCTTTCGGTGCATCTGATCCTCCACGGCTTTTTCTCTAAGCCGCCACAGGTGATGAGAAACACGCGCAACGTGTCCTTTATCGCGATGGCCACCCTGCTCATTCAGCTGATCCAAGCCAATACCGAGCATGATGCCCTGATCCTGTTTATGATCTTCCCGGTGCTCATTCTTGTGGTCGATGTGCTTGGCTGCGTTTATCTGCTCACGAGAAAGTGCAGCAACTTTTCGTATATGATCACGGTCGCTATCAACGCTGCCATCAATACCACGTTGGTGCTGGTCATGAACTTTGCTCCCGTCAATGCTGCCGTTACCACGCCGCAGATCATTATCTCTTATGTGTCTCTTGGCGTTTCTGCGCTGCTGCTTGCCAATTTTGTTATGCTCCGCGTGGTTTCTTGGGTGTCCAAGCTCAGACACGGGTACTGATATGCCAAATATCGGATTGGTCATATCCGGCGGCATGGCCAAGGGTGCCTACCAGGTGGGTGCCCTTGAAGCGATCTCCGAGTATTTGCGGCCGGAGGACATCAAATATATCAGCGCCGCCTCGGTCGGTGCCATCAACGGATACGCCTTTTCCTGTGATCAGTTGCACAAGGCAAGAGACATGTGGCTTTCGCTGAACAACGAGAAGAAGAAGCTGTTTCTGACCTCTGTTTACAAAAGCAACTTTCTGAAGGAGGCTGTGCTGGATCTGAATACCTACGATCCGGTCTGCCGTCATTTCTATGCACCGCTGCTGCATCTGAAAAAGGGCAACCTGGAATACTGGGATCTTTGCAAGGAGGAGGATCGCGTTCGCCGTGCGCGGCTGATGCGCGCTTCTATGGCGTTTCCCCCTTTTACCGGGCCTATTGAGATCGACAAGAAGAACTACTACGACGGCGCGCTGGTGGATAATATTCCTGTCAAGCCTTTGATGAAGCATTCGGTGGATTATGTGATCTGTATGTATTTCGATCAGTACAACTATTCCTTTGAGTCGGAATATTTTGATAACAAGGTCATCAAGCTGACGTTTGACGACAACTCCACCTTCCTGGCCGAATCCTTCTGGTTTACCAGAGATGGCCTGGAGGATATGATGAAGCGCGGCTACAAAAGAGCTAAAACGGTGATGGAATTTATCTTCCAGAACGGTACCGATGATATAGAAAAGGTCTACGAGCGCATTGAGGCAATGAACGCTCTGCACCCGAACAAGCAGCCTCGTCTGACCGGCGACGTGGTGGTGAACAATTTCAACAAGCTGGCCAAGCGCTTTGCCAAGCGCACCATTATCAAGTAAAAAAAGCAGGATCTTGCGATCCTGCTTTTTTTATGCCTCGGTGCCTTCCTCGGCCGCTTCCTCGGGTGCGACGGGCGTGGGAGGTGTGTAGGGAGTAGAGAGCACGCCGGTGAGGTATTCGTCAGGGCAGAGCAGCACCTCACAGCTGCCGTCGCCGTTGGTGACAGAAAGCACCAATCCGCTCTCGGGGCGGATGTCGGGTGCGTAATTGTAGCGATGCATGCCGCGGGGCGGCTTGCGGTTCTCCTCGGTGAGGGGATCGGCCGCGGTGATCTCCTCCAGGCCCACACGGCAGACCAGCTGCATCTTCGCGCCGCCGCGGTAGGCGTAGACCTCAATATCCACATTGCCGTCCTCATAGGTGCAAAGGCGGTAGAGGTAGCGCGTCATCAGATAGCGAGCGCCGATCTGCAGCATCGGAATGATGCACAGCAGTCCTACGGCCTGCAGGATGGTGCGTGCGGGCGGCTGCAAAAAGGCAGAGGCGGCAAAGGTGGCCGCCGCGAGCAGAGTCAGTGCCAGCACGACGAAAAGGGCGATCTTGTTTTTTCGCTGCGGAAAATAATCGTACATATATGAATTCCTTTCAAAAAGAGGTTCAGGAAGCGCTTTGCAGCAGCTGCTCCAGAGCCTTGCGTTCCTGACGGGAGAGCTCTACGCCGATATTGGGAGAGCTGCTGCTATAGAGCAGCAGGGTGCCGTAGGCGCTTTCCTCGTAGCGGATGTCCTCCCGATAATAGACATCAAGAAACACGCCGGCAGTGGTCTCGTTTACGTTCACGTTGTCAAAAATAAAGCACACGTAGGTATAAAGTGCGGTGGTATCCACGCGGCAGGAGGTGTGATGGATGCGTGCCTTCTGCTCATCGCCCTCTACGTTGGGGGTGCTGTCGCTGACGGTGACGACCGTGACATCAAAGAGGGTAGGATCACCGGGCGCGGGGCGCTCCGGCAGGGCATAGTCCTCCTGCAGATGCCGCAGGGTGCTATTGTTATAGCGGAAGATGACCTGCAGCTGCCCGGCGGCGGGAATGAAGGCATAGCGGGACACACCGAAATAGCCATAATTGCTTTCGGCCTTGGTCACCGAGGGCTGCTCCTGTGTGTAGATCGTCAGATCGTCTCCCTGCTCGCCATACACGGCGGCCAGCTGAGGCGTGGCCTGCAGCCGCTTCATCTCCTTGGGCGGAATGTTTGAAATGAACACGCGCCAGCAGATGGCACAGATCACGGCAAAGATCAGCAGCGCACCGAGTAGCTTCAGGATCTGTGATGATAGCCAAAGGGCATAGCGTTGTCTGGGTTTTGGCATTTTCGGCTCCTTTATTTCTGCGCGGCAGCCAGCTTGCGCAGCCGGCTCATCACGTTATTGCCGCCCCTGCCGAAGTAATCGTGCAGAGTTTTGTATTCGGCGTAAAGCTGATCGTAAATGGCGGTGTTTGCGGCAATGGGGCGGTACACACGATCTTTTTTGCTGGCCATAGCATCAGAGGCGGCTATCAGATCGCTGTAGCAGCCGGCAGCCACGGCGGCACCGATCGAGGCAGAGGCGGCGGGCGCCTGCGCGCTTTCGGTGATGGTGATATTCTTGCCGAGTACGTCAGCGTAGAGCTGCATCGAGAAGGGATCCTTGCGGGCAATGCCGCCCGAGGCGATGATGTTTTTGGTCGGTACGCCGCAGCTCTCAAAGGTCTCGATGATATTGCGCCAGCCAAAGGCGGTCGCCTCGATGAGCGCACGCATCAGATCCTCGGGCGCGGTGGTCAGCGTCATACCGAGGAACATGCCGGAAAGCTCCGAGTTGACCAACGTGCTGCGATTGCCGTTAAACCAGTTCAGTGCGATCACGCCGCTCTCGCCGGGCTTCTTTTTTGCGGCCTTTTCGATCAGCAGCTTGATCATAGGTATGCCACGCTCCTCTGCTTCCTTTTGGTAAGCGGCGGAGGTCAGCTTTTCGGCGGCAAAGGCGAAGTGGTCGCCGAAGCAGCAAAGTCCGGACTCGTAGCCGTAAAGGCCGGGCAGCACACCGTCCGGAACGGTGCCGCAGATGCCGGGGACTGTTTTGCCCTCGCTGCCAACCAGGAAGAAGCAGCCGGAGGTGCCCAGCACACCGAACATATCGCCCTCCTGCTTCACACCCAGAGAAAGCGCTGCAATATGAGCATCGGGGGCGGGGGCGCCGACAGCAATGCCGGCGCGCAGACCGGTGCGTGCTGCCATCTCGGGGGTCAGCTCTCCGATCTTATCGCCCAACATGCAGTCGGGATTGGTCAGCTTGTCCCGCACCACGTGGGTGAGACGGGGATCCACGGCGGCAAAGTATTCCTCTGAGGGATAGCCGACCCCCTTGACATAATGGCTCTTGCAGGCAGCAAACTGATAGCCGCGATGCTGCTTACCGCAGAGCATCCAGGCGACCCAGTCGCCGGCCTCGATGAAATATCGTGCCTTTTCGTAAACGGCAGGGGCCTCCTCCAGCACCTGATAGATCTTGGGAAACATCCACTCGCTGGAGATGATTCCGCCCACCAGATCCAGGAATTTCTCGCCCCGTTCACGGGCTATTTTGTTCATACGGTCGGCGTATTTCTGCGCTGCGTGATGCTTCCAGAGCAGGGTGTAGGCGAGTGGCTCGCTTTCAAAGGCGGGATCAAAGCAAAGGGGTGTACCGTTCTCGTCTACCGGCAGCAGGGTGCAGCAGGTAAAGTCGAGAGCGATGCCCACCACGTCGGTAGGGGATACCTTACTGTCTGCAAGCACTTGGGGAATTGTCTTTTCCAGCACCAGCAGATAATCGGCAGGATCCTGCAGCGCAAAGTCTGCGGGGAGCGGAACGTTTCCCTTGGCAAGATGCGTGTCCATGACTGCGTGGGGGTAATCCAACGTAGCGGCAGCCATTTCCTTGCCGGTGGCGACGTCGGTGAGCACAGTGCGTCCCGAAAGCGATCCGAAATCAATACCGATGGTGTATTTTGCCATTTTGTGCCTCTTTCCTTCGCGCACACGCGAAAAAATGATATATATCTATTGTATATCAAAATGCATCAAATGTCAAATGAAATCTTTGTGAAGCTGCTGCAAAAGGGCATCGAAGCAGTAAATGTCAGCAATTTCCTGCACCGTTTCAGGATTTTTTGTGGTAAAATGGAAGAGCGATGCGAAAAAGCAGAACTTTTCCCGCATTGCAAAAACCATCCAAGGAGGTGTTCTATGAAACACACCAAGCTCCTCCGGTGGATCGGTATGATCTGTTCACTACTCATCTTTGCAACGGCCGCTTTGCCCACGGCGGCTCTGACTCCATCCTACACGATCACCGGCGCTTACCGTTCCTCTACATACCATGAAAATCTGCTGCACCTGCCGCGCACCGACGATAAGGCCTTCGATGCGGTGGCGGTGGCACTTTCACAGCTGGATTATCACGAGGGGAACAGCGCCGCCGATTTCGGCGGCAAGAACAAAAACGGCTACGGGAATTACACCGAGTACAACCGCGCCTTCGGTAAGATCGGTGGCAGCTATGGCTATGCGTGGTGTGCGGCCTTTGTTTCCTGGTGCCTGGAGGAGGCCGATGCGGAGCAAAGCGCCGCAGGGCTTTTTGCCAGCTGCACCCTGTGGGTGGAGGCGCTGCAAAAAAGCGGTCAATATAGCACCCGTTCCTCGGGATATCAGCCCAAAACCGGGGATCTGATCTTCTTTCGCTCAGCAGGCGTTAGCCGCGCCTCGGATCACGTGGGGCTGGTGCGCTACGTGAAGGGCGGGAGGGTCTATACCGTAGAGGGCAATTCCTCGGATCGTGTATCGATACGCGATTATGCCCTTGGCGACACCTATATCGTCGGCTATGGCAGACCGCAGTATAAGTCCTCCTATCAGCTGCCACGCTCGGCACTTGCCTGTGAGGATACTGTGACCGGCTGGTACACCGTGACCAACAGCTTCGTCAACGTGCGTGCTTCGGCATCCGGCAATGCCAAAAAGCTGGGAACGCTGTATAAGGGAAATATGGTGCGGATCCTGTCGGTGGCGAATGGCTGGGGCAGCTTTTATTACAATGGAGAGCCGGCCTATATCTCGCTGGATTATGCGGATTTTACCGCGCCGCTTTCCTATAGTGTCAGCTATGATGCCGCCGGCGGCAGCGGCGCGCCGGCTACCCACACCTATTTCAGCATGGAGACCGCCACCGTCAGCGATGCGGCGCCCACAAGAGAGGGCTATCTGTTCCTTGGCTGGCAGAGTGGCGGCAGCAGCTTTGCTGCGGGTGCTGCGCTCCCTGTGGGGAATCATGCGTTGATCGCGATCTGGGAGGAGATCCCGGTGGTGGAGTCGCCTGCCGAAGAGCCGCCCGCCGGTGGCAATGAGGAGGTGCTTGTTCCGGAGCAGGGAGAGGACTTTTTGGCACCCGTTCCGGGGGATAATGCGGAGATCCTCGCACCGGATCAGCAGCAGGAGGCACGCCCCTTCCGCGCCGCCAGGATCGCTGCCGGCGTGGTGGTCGGCATTGGCTCCGCTGCGGCCGTCGGCCTGTGGTTGTGGCGACGTCGCAACGAAAAAACACCGTAACGTATCGCGAAAACCGTGATATGTAGCACAAACCGCCCCAAGGCGCAACGCGCCTTGGGGCGGTTTTTTGTCAGCCTTCTTCTGCGGCACGGTGGCCGGTCAGCTCTTCGATGAGAGGCAGCTCATAGCAGGGGAAGGCGATCTCCCAAAGCTCACCCTCGTGGGCAAGCTGTAACAGATGATAGGGCTTGAAAAAAATGCAGCCGTACTGATTGGCGGTCATACCATAGGGCTTGAACTCCTCCTTGTTATAAGGAGTTTCCTTGTTCCAGAAGGGAACGCAGATGCGCTTGTTCACCGTTTGGATGCCGCGGATCTCGTCCAGCGGAAAGGAGAAAACGCGTTCCGCATCTGCCAGGCAAAGCGCGTCCCCTTGCACGTAAGCGTACATCTCCGTGTTGATATAGGGGGTCAGGGCCAGGCCGGGCACAAACGGTCTTTGCTTTTCCTTTTTTACGGTGTAGCGGTATAGGAGAATGTCCATTTCCCGTGCCGTGTCGGGAATGCCCAGATTTTGATTGATCTGCGCCGAAACGTGATCCAAATGGTTTATCACCTGCTTGGTCTCATCACTTTCCAGCTTTTGGCTAACGTGGCGCTGCACCAGCTTGGCCGTCACGAGCGAGAGCAGGAACAACAGGATGCCGACGACCAGAAACGGGATGTAGATCCCAAGGGTATTTTGCGGATCTTCAAGCGTCAGGGACCGCAAAAAGACCGTAACGGCGATGAGACCGCAAAAGGCGAATAGCTTGGGCAGAAGGCGAAGGAGCAGGGGCGGCTTTGCGGTCTGCAGGCTTTCCAGCATTTGGTCGGAGGCTGCCTCCAGCGCCTTTTTTTCCTCAGGGGTGGCGGTCTCGGTGATGAAGCGAACACCGTCCACCGTTTCGTTTTTCTTGTTTTCGGTGCAGTTGATACCGAATACCAATTTTGTCATACGGGCTCTCCTTTACAGCGTCAGAAGCAGGATCATCAGCAGCGCGGCCAACAGGATCCACACACCGCCTGCAATGGCAATGATGTACCAGTATTTCGATCTGCCGAGGCGGCCGATGTGGGGCAGGATGAGGCCTGCTACCACGAAAGCGAGCGGTGCGACAAAGCCGATCAGAACAAAGACGATCCAGAAGAATGCAATCGGTACGGCATCCGCAAAGGGGTTCTCATAGGTGTATTCCTCAAAACGGAGGTCCATGTCGTCAATGGCCTCCTCCAGAGGTGCGTGGAGGCTTTCGGCGACGGGGTGGATCGTTACCTCGCCGGCGGCGTTGAAATTAAAGCTCCCGTCTGCGTTCAGCACGTGGGAGGGCAGCTCATCATAGGAAAGGTAGTAATAAGCACCGTCCTCATCCTCAATGAGAAGGCCGAGGGTGCGGGAAAGGGTCTCGGTGGCATCGTGCTCGGTGATGTCGTAGCAGTAAAGATCGGCAAGCTCGGTGATGGGCATACTGATCCTTGTGCCGCCTACAGGCACGAGCTGCAGCAGTAGCTCCAAGGAAATGATGCTGGAAAAGCTGCCGTCGTTGATGCGAAAAATATTGCTGTTAGCGCCAAGGACGTACTGGTGCAGGGCGGTCCTGCCCAATTCGGTAACGTAAAGATAATCGCCCTTTGAGGTCTGGATCCATACGATCTCGCGGCTGGCGGCAGGGGAGTACAGCAGGCACTCCTCGCCGGCCTCGGGGGCGGTTTCGGGTAGGATCACCGTATTGGCGTACTCGTAAATGCTTCGCGGATTCAGAAAATGACCGGGATCTACCTGATAAGCGGTGTAGACCTTGCCGTTACTGCAGCTGAGGGTCAAGCCGTCCTTGGAGAGCGACCAGGTGGGGTATTCCTCCTCGGCGTGCACGCCAAGACAGAGCAGAGCGGTCAGCGTCAGCAAACAAAGAAGAAGCGTTGCGATGCGTGTAAATGTCGTTTTTCTCATACCGTTAGCCCTCCTTTTATGCCAAATTCAGCTTGCGGTCGATCAGCGTTTGGGTGATCAGATAGAAGGTAATACCGACTGTTGCCATAATGACCGCATAGGCCAGCAGCAGCAGGCAGATCACGCCGGCGGCGGCGTTGGACGAGGCGTTCCAGAGCAGCTGCTGGATGCCGCTGGTCAGCGCAGAGGCACCAAAAAGCGAAAAGACGGAGCTGGCGATGGAGATCACAAAGTTGAAGCCCAGATAAACACCCACCGCGCCGATCAGCTTATGCTTCTTGAAGATGACAGAGCCCAGCGTGATGCACAGGAACAAAAAGGCGATGGAGTAGATAGAGGCGGCTACCGCGCAGAGCAGCAGCGTGGGCAGGTAAGCGACGAACCAACCGCCCGAGATCTGCAGCATCGAGAACAGCTGACCGAGCTGAGGGAAGGGGACTCCGGCGCCGGCGACAGCCGGCCAGAAGATGAGAAAGAAAATGCCCAGCGACAGAAAGATCAGCAGGATCTGCGCCGTCTGCCAGATCACCGCGTTCACCGTTTTGGAAAGCAGCAGCTGACGGCGGGTGACAGGCAGCGTAAAGGTCAGATAGCCCTGATCGGTATAGCAATTCTGATAAAAGCGCAGGCAGTTGAGCAGCGTGGTGGCTGCCGAGGAGATGCTCAGCACCGCCATATAGACGATAAAGGTGAGCACAGAAAAGAGAAAGAAGATGGCGGTGAGTGCACCCACCTCCTCGCCGGCGTCGAACATTTTGTCGACCGATATGCGCAGGCACAGAGAGGAGAGCAGGGTAACGCCCATCAGCACGGCGGCCATGATGCACCAGATGCGGTAGATCGCCTTCAGATCGTATTTTAAGAGTTTGCGGAACATGCGAACACCTCCCTGAAAAGCTCGTCGAGCGATTTGCCGCGCTCCGCGCGGACGTCGTCGGCCACACCCGAAAGCAGGATCTCGCCCCCTCTGCCCATAAAGGCAAATTCATCC
The DNA here is from genome assembly GCA_015065135.1 of Oscillospiraceae bacterium. Taxonomy (GTDB): domain Bacteria; phylum Bacillota; class Clostridia; order Oscillospirales; family CAG-272; genus Firm-07. Next base: position 93,088 of record SVQY01000001.1, on the reverse strand, counting down.
AGCACCGGCTCGATGTCGTGGATCAGATGGGTGGTGATCACCACCGTGGCCTCGGGATTGTAGTTGCCGATAATGGTGTGCAGAATGTAATCTCTGGCGGCAGGGTCAACGCCGGCAATGGGCTCATCCAGCAGATAGAGCTTGGCGCGGCGCGCCATGACCATCACCAGCTGCACCTTTTCCTTGGTGCCCTTGGAGAGGGCACGCAGCTTTGCGTTCAGCGGCACGTTCAGGTCGGCCAGCAGACGTTCGGCCAACGCGCGGTCAAAATCGGCATAGAAATCGCAGAAATAGTCCAGCAGCGAGCAGACCTTCATATAGGCATCGAAATAGGTGCGCTCCGGCAGATAGGAGATCAACGCGTTGCTTTTCTCGGTGCGGGGCTGACCGCAGATCAGTATCTCGCCGCTATCCGGTGTCAGCAGACCGCAGATCAGCTTCATTAGAGTCGATTTTCCGCACCCGTTCGGGCCCAAAAGACCGACGATCTTGCCGGCAGGCAGGGTGCAGTTGAAGTTCTGCAGCACGGGTGAGCCCTTCTGATAGCTCTTGCACAGATCGCGGCAGCTCAATGTGGCATCCGGCAGGCCGGCTTCAAAAACAGCGTAGTTCATGTGGTTTCCTCCTCTTGAATGTATTGAATCAGTGTCTTGGCGGAAATGCCGAGCTCCTTGGCCTCGGCCAACCATTTTCGCACAGCCTCGCGACGGGCACTCTCGGCTGCGGTCTGCAGCGTTTGCGTGTTATCGGTCACAAAGCGGCCGACGGTACCCTTGGTGCAAAGCAGCCCCTCCTCCTCCAGCACGGCCAACGCGCGTTGCACCGTGTTGGGGTTCGCTCCGGAGGCCTCGGCCAACGCGCGAACGGTGGGGAATTGCGTGTCGGGCGACCCGTAATCGCCGCGCAGAATACCGAGGCGCAGGCGGTCGGCGATCTGCAGGAATACAGGCTCCTTGCTATTGAATTGCCATCCCATGACGGCGCTCACCCTCCTTTCTTGTATTGTTGTCTTAATACAATGATACAGCATGCAGCCCGACTTGTCAATAGTTTTTTCAAAAAAGAAAGGGCCGCTCCCGTTTCGGGGAGCGACCCTGCTCTTATTTTGGCCCAAAGGAGCTTACCGGAAATGATCGTTATGATATTTCCAAAGTAGCCAAAGCGGCACATCTCACTTGGAGTATGTTGCCGAAAAATTTAACTGATCAAGCATGGAGCATGTTTTATTGAAAGAGAACGAATGTTCTGTCACTCCACATCAAAATAAGCTACGATGCTATACGAGCCCGCAGTGTAGATCATGCGGTAGCGCCCCGGAGATACGGTGATGCCGCTCTCAACGCTAAAGGTATGCTCGGTTGCGGAAAAAGGGCGAATTTTTTCACCGTATGCTTGCCTTAACGTATAAAATGAACAGCTTTCCCACTGCCCGCCTTCATCGTGCTGAAAGCTCGGGACACCCCCTGTTACAATTGCTTTGAATGTTTTATTCACGATCGTATATGTGAACTTTCCATCCTCATAACAAGCGTTTTCTATATAGACACGAGAATTTTGCTTCAAGCCGTCTGCAGAATAAACGCGCCCCGATGTTATTGCAAAAAAACTCGCAATACCGGAAAATGCTACGCCCAACACGATTAAAATAATACACCATTTTCTCATATGCTTTTATAATTTGTGTTATATAACAATATTTTTTGCCCTAACCTCATCATAATTTTATCATGTCAACCGGCTGTGCTTTTGTCAATAGATCTCTAAGTGTGCTGATCAAAAGACCGCTTCCCGCACGGGAAGCGGTCTTTGTGGCGTTATTCCAGCTCAAAGGCACCGGTGTAAAGGCGGTAGTAGGTGCCTTTTTGGGCGATCAGCTGATCGTGATTGCCGCGCTCGATGATGCGGCCGTGATCCAATACCATAATGACATCGGAGTTCATAACGGTGGAGAGGCGGTGGGCGATCACGAATACCGTGCGGCCTTCCATCAGCTTATCCATACCGCGCTGCACGATGGCCTCGGTACGGGTATCGATCGAGGAGGTCGCCTCGTCCATGATCATCACGGGCGGATCGGCAACGGCGGCTCTGGCAATGGCCAGCAGCTGGCGCTGACCCTGAGAGAGATTGGCGCCGTTGTTCTGCAGCTCGGTGTCATAGCCACCGGGCAGACGGGTAATAAAGTCATCCGCACCTGCCAGCTTGGCAGCGGCGATGCATTCCTCGTCGGTGGCATCCAGTCTGCCGTAGCGGATGTTATCCATCACGCTGCCGGTAAAGAGGTTGGTATCCTGCAGCACGATGCCGAGCGAGCGGCGCAGATCGGATTTTTTGATCTTGTTGATATTGATGCCGTCATAGCGGATCTTGCCGTCGGCAATGTCGTAGAAGCGGTTGATCAGATTGGTGATGGTGGTCTTGCCCGCACCGGTGGCGCCTACAAAGGCGACCTTCTGACCCGGCTCGGCAAACACCGTCACGTCGTGCAGCACCGTTTTGCCCTCTACGTAGGCAAAGTCCACATCGGTCAGGCGCACGTCGCCGCGCAGGGGTGTGTAGGTCACGGTGCCGTCTGCCTGATGGGGATGGCGCCACGCCCATTTGCCGGTGCGCTCCGCGGTTTCGGTCAGATTGCCGTTTTCATCCTCGGTGGCGTTGACAAGGGTCACGTAGCCCTCGTCTGCCTCGGGCAGCTCATCCATCATCTGGAACAGGCGCGAGCCGCCTGCCATACCCATTACGACCGCGTTGATCTGCTGAGAGGCCTGGTTCACATTGCCGGTGAATTGCTTGGCCATATTCAGGAAGGGCACAACGATGTCGATGGTCAGCAGCGCAAAGCCGCCGATCGAGGCGTTGCGCACGTTGGAAAGCAGCAGCAGGCCGCCGCTGACGGCCATGATCACGTAAAGAATGTTACCGATATTGCCGATGATGGGGCCAAGGGTGTTTGCGTAGGAGTGTGCCTTGGTGCTATCCTCAAAGAGCTGATTGTTGATCTCCTCGAAGTCCTTGGCGGATTGCTCCTCGTGGTTAAAGACCTTGATGACCTTCTGGCCGTTCATCATCTCCTGCACAAAGCCCTCGGTCTTACCCATAGCCTTCTGCTGGCGCATAAAATACTTGGCAGAGCCGCCGCCGACCTTGCGTGCCACGATGACCATCGCGACCACGCCGACCAGCAGGATCAGCGTCATCCAGATGCTGTAGTAGAGCATCACGAAGAAGACCGAGACCAGAATGATCACGCATTGCAAAAGAGAGGGCAGCGCCTGAGAGACCAGCTCGCGCAGCGCGTCGATATCGTTGGTGTAGTGCGACATGATGTCGCCGTGCTTGTGGGTGTCAAAATAGCGAATGGGCAGGTTCTGCATCTTGTCGAACATGGTGCGGCGCATTTTGCAGAGAAAGCCCTGGGTAATGACTGCCATCAGCTGGGTCTGCAGAATGATCGCGATCCAGGAGACCACGTAGAAGGAGGCCAGGATGCAGACCTTGGGAACGATCTCGCCCATAGCGTTCTGCAGGATCACAGGGTCCAGCGCCTCCCCCGGGTGGAGCGCCTTCCAGGCGTTGGCCAGGTTGAACCACTCGGTGATATCGGCGATCACCTTTTGCATAAAGACGGGGGGCAGGGCTGCGGTGACAGAGGAAATGACGATACAAAGAATGGTGATGGGCACCAGCGCAGGGTAGTAGGAGAACAGCATCTTCAGCACGCGGCCGAGGATCTTGGCGCTGGGCTTCGGTCTTTTGGGCATCTGCGGCTTAGCCATTGTCCTCACCCCCTTTGGTCTGCTGCGCATAGATCTCGCGGTAGATCTCGCAGGAGGAGAGCAGCTCCTCGTGTTTGCCTGCGGCGGCAACGGCACCGTTTTCCATGACAAGGATCAGATCCGCATCCTCTACCGAGGCCACGCGCTGAGCAATGATGATCTTGGTGGTTTCGGGAATATAGGTCTTGAAGCCGGCGCGGATCATCGCATCGGTCTTGGTATCCACCGCGCTGGTGGAGTCGTCCAGAATGAGGATCTTTGGCTTTTTCAGCAGGGCTCGGGCAATGCAGAGACGCTGCTTCTGGCCGCCCGAAACGTTGGTGCCGCCCTGTTCGATGTAGGTGTCATACTTTTCGGGGAAGGACTGCACGAACTCATCTGCCTGCGAGAGCTTGCAGGCCTCGACGATCTCCTCGTCGGTGGCATTTGGATTGCCCCAGCGCAGGTTTTCCTTGATGGTGCCGGAAAAGAGCAGATTTTTCTGCAATACCATTGCCACGCTGTCGCGCAGAGTCACGAGATCGTAATCGCGCACGTCCACGCCGCCCACGCGCACGCACCCCTCGGTGGCGTCGTACAGACGGGGGATCAGCTGGACCAGCGAGGTCTTGCCCGATCCGGTGCCGCCGATGATGCCGACCGTCATGCCGGAGGCAATGTGCAGATCCACATCCGAGAGGGAGTTGCGCTTGGCGCGCGCAGAGTATTTAAAGTTGACATTATCGAAATCAATGGAGCCGTTTTCCACAACCGTTACGGGATTTTCCGGATTTTTCAGCGAGGGAGCCTCGCAAAGCACCTCGTCGATACGCTTCATGGATTCGGCGGACATCGTAAGGATCACGTAGATCATCGAGAGCATCATCAGCGACATCAGCACCTGCATACCGTAGGTGAGCATCGCGGAGATCTGACCCACCGCCACGCCGGAAGTGCCCTCAATGGCCATTTTGGAGCCGACCAGCAGCACGAATACCATATTGAAGTAAAGGCAGGCCTGCATAATGGGGCGATTCCAGGCAACGATGCGCTCGGCACGGGTGAAGTCGCCGCGGATGTTCTCGGCGGCCGTTCCGAACTTGGTCTTTTCGTATTCCTCGCGAGAGAAGCCCTTGACCACGCGCATGCCGCGTACGTTTTCCTCGATGGACTCGTTCAGATTATCGTACTTGCGGAAAACGCTGCGGAAGGCAGGGAGTGCCTTGCGACCCACCATCCAGAGACCAATGGCGAGCACGGGCACGATGACCACGAAGGTGAGGCCCAGCTTGCCGCCCATGACGAAAGCCATAATGATCGAGAAGATCAGCATCAGGGGAGAGCGGATGGCGGTGCGGATGATCATCATATAGGACATCTGCACGTTCTGCACGTCGGTGGTCATACGGGTGACCAGCGAGGTGGAGGAGAACTTATCCACGTTTTCAAAGGAAAAGCTGTTGATGCGGTCGTAGAGGTCGTGTCGCAGATTTTTGGCAAAGCCGGAGGAGGCTTTGGCGCAGCAGCGTGCGGCGATCGCACCGCAGGCAAGCGAGGCAAAGGCCATCACGATCAGCAAAAGACCGTTTTGCAGCACGTCACGGATCTCGGTGTAGGCAAGAGCGGCACGGAGTGCATTCCCGAAGCCGTCAGCATTTCGCAACGCGGCACCGATCTCCTGCTGCAACGTGGCGCCGATCTGGATCTTGTTGACCAGGTTTGCCGTGATAAAGGGGATCATTGTTTCAATGATCGATTCGCCGATAATAAAGATCAGCGTGAGGATCGTAGGCTTTTTGTATTCTCTCACGCTACCAAGCAGTCGTTTCAGCATAAGACCTTCCTTTCTACGGGCACGCGCGTGCCCGATTAATTAGATACCTAACTATTATAGCATTCTACTTTGAAAAATACAAGAGGATTTTTTGAATTTTCGTGGCGAAAAAGAAAAGCGGCCTGGCATACGAAGCAGGCCGCTGAAAACGGTAGGTTATTCGGTGATCGGCACAAAGCCGTCCTCGCCTTCGCCGGTATAACGGTAGAGATGTGCTACCGAGGTGTGCAGTCTTTCCGGCTCGGGGGTCCTGCCATTGTGCGAGAAGTAGAAGCGCCCGTCGCCAAGGCTGTGGATGCCGGTGGAGCCCCACTTGAATCGGAAGCCGCGCACGCCGCTCTCCTCGTGCAGCACGCCGTCAGCGGCTGCCGCGAGCAGCAGTCCCTGCTCGCCGCCAAGCCCCTTGAGGGTAGTCAGCACGGGAGCGACCGCACCGTCGATCAGATAGGTGGTGTAGTTGGGGAACTGCGGCTTGCTTCCCTTATATACGCAGACGAACCAGTTGCCGGTATAGCTATCGTAGCAAAGGTTCTGCACGCCCCAATCGGTGTTGCCGGTGTAGAAGAAATAGGTCCGCTCCGGCAGGAGTGCGCTATGGTGCGGAGCCTTTTGCGAAAGCGGTCTTGCCACGGCGGCGAATTTGCACCAATCGTAGCAAAAGATCATTTGATTGTCGTTATCCTCGCGCTCATTGTCGCGATAGATGCCACAGGCCACCATCAGCAAGGAAGGGGTATCCTTTCCGGCGCCGAAATCCGGGCCGAAGGCGGTGCCGTCAATGCCGCTGCAGGCATAGCGATGCTCGCGCCCGTCGTGGCTCTTGCCCTCGTAGTATTCGGTCACCTGCGGCAGATAAACGGCGGTCATCACGCCGTCCGCCTCCGCATCCATATCAAAGCGGTCGATCTTGTCCACGTCAAAGATGGCGATGTAGAAGGAGTTTTCCACGGGTACGCCTTCAAGACCAAGGTTTTTGAAAATACCCTTGCCGATGCTGTCGTTCTTGAACTCCAGCGAGCCGTATACCTTGCCGTCGTCGCGGTTGAAGTCGATGCAGCCGAGGTGGCCCACCAGACCCTTCACGCTGCCGATGCGATTGCCCAGCAGGTCGGTCTTGATCAGCTCGGTGGTAAAGGAAAAGTAGGCAAAGCCCTTCTCCACGTCAATGGCGATGCCCTGTACGTGGCCGCCCTTGGAGCAGCCACCGTTGATGGTAAGCGGAAGATGTTGCATTGAAAAGCCTCCTTGCCCGATTTTCTTCATCATAGCACAGATCGCCGCATTTTACAAGAGCCTTGGGCGAGAAAAAAGGCATACGGACTTGCCGTATGCCTCTTTTTTATTCGTGAGCCTCCAGGCGTTCCTCATCACGGCGGAAGAGCAGCGTGATGCACCAGACGCCGGCGATACCGACGGCGGTATAGATGATGCGCGCCAGCATCGTGTCAACGCCGCCGCAGATCCAGGCAACAGCGTCAAATTGAGCCAGACCCACGCTCCCCCAGTTCAGGGCACCCACAATGGTCAGGATCAATGCAATACGGTCAATGATTCGCACGGTATTCACCTCACTTTCGAAGGAACTTCCGCAAAAACAGAAGCGTCTTCAAGGGATAGTGTGGCTTGCTTTGCGGCGACCAAACAAGGAAATTTTTTGTTTCAAGCTTTTTTGGGCGCCCCTTTCTTTACATAAAGACAAAAATGTGTTATACTAAACCTAACAACGCACGGGAGGTGAGTGAGATGCAAATTGAGATCGCGGGGCGTGTGCCGCAATACGTCAAAACGGTGATCGGTGCGCTGGAGCGCGCAGGGCATCGCGGCTATCTTGTGGGTGGTAGCCTGCGTGATCTGCTGCTTGCCAAAAAGCCCCACGATTTTGACCTCACCACCGATGCGACCCCGGAGGAGATGCTGGAGATCTTTGCGGATTTCCGCGTGATCCCCACCGGGCTGAAGCACGGCACCGTCACGGTGCTTTCAGAGGGCAATCCCATCGAGGTCACCACCCACCGCGTGGACGGCGATTATCTGGATAGCCGCCGTCCCGAGAGCGTTTCCTTTACCCGTCGCCTGGCCGACGATCTTTCCAGGCGAGATTTTACCGTCAATGCCATGGCGTGGAGCGAGCGCGAGGGGCTGGTGGATCTTTTTGGGGGCAGAGAGGATCTGGAAAAGGGGATCATTCGTGCCGTGGGAGACCCGGTGGCGCGCTTTACCGAGGATGCGTTGCGCATCCTGCGAGCCTTCCGCTTTTCCGCGCAGCTGGATTTTGAGATCGAGCCGCGTACCCTATCGGGTGCTGCCGCCACTGCCGACGGGCTTTCGCATATCTCGGCAGAGCGCATCTTTTCCGAGCTGACTCGCCTTCTGGTATCGCCTGCAGCAAAGCGAGGGCTTTGCGCGATGCGGGAGGCTGCGTGCCTGCGGTACGCCTTTGGAGAGATCGGGATCGATCCTCTTCGCTTTGAGAAGCTGGAGCAGCTGCCTGCCGAGGCAGAGCTGCGCCTTGCCTATCTGCTTTACGGCTGTGCACCGGAGGAGGCTGCAGCGCTTTGCCGTCGGTTGAAGAGCTCCAATGCTTTTACCGATAGCGTAAAGGGTGTGCTGGTCGCCGCGGCCGAGCCGTTGCCAACCGATCTTTTTGAGGCGCGGCGATACGTTTGCCACCATTATCATACCTTCGAGGGCGGGCTGCTGCTGCGTGCGGCCTTTGGGGAGGATGTGGAGGAAGTGCGTAAAATCTGCAAAACGGTATCCAAAAACGGCACCGCCGTGGAGATCAAGCGCCTGGCGGTGAACGGCAAGGAGCTGCAGGAGCTGCTGGGTGTGCGGCCGGCTAAGACCGGGATCCTGCTTGCCCGTTTGCAGGAGCTTTGCTGGCAGGAGCCAAAAAGAAATAAGAAGAATACATTGATCGAGCTGGCGACCGGTATCATCGGTCGGGAAAAGGAATTTTTGCATGGATAATCAACTTGAGATCTTGTTTGAGGAGCGGACCTATCTTTCTGCCGATGGCAGAACACGGGTACACGCCTATATCTGGCGGCCGGATGGCCCCTGTAAGGCGATCGTGCAGCTTTCGCACGGTATGTGTGAGTACGTGCAGCGCTATGATGCGTGGGCACGCCGCTTTTGTGCCGCAGGCTATATCTTTTGCGGCAATGACCATCTGGGGCACGGCGCTACGGCGCCCGATGAGGATGAGCTGGGCTATACCCATCCGCAAAACGGTGCCGAATATCTGGTCGAGGATCTGCATACGCTGACCGCACTGATGCGGTCGGAGTATCCCGATCTGCCGGTGATCCTGTACGGTCACAGTATGGGCTCCTTCGCGGCCAGGGTCTATCTGACGCGATACGGTAGCGAGCTTGCCGCCGCCCTGATCAGCGGCACGGCAGGCCCCGATCTGCCCACCGGCCTCGGCCTGGCTGTTACAAAGGCTGTGCAAAAAATGAAGGGTGACCATCATCGCAGCAAGATGATCACCGCCATTGCCTTTGGCAGCTATAACCTTCGCTTCAGGGAGGAGAAGGATCATTTTTCCTGGCTTTCAAAGGATGCCGCGGTGCGTGACGGCTACCGTGCCGATCGCTTCTGCTCCTATATCTTCACCACCGCCGCCTACCACACGATGTTCACCCTGCTGCACACCGTTTCGGATAAAAAGTGGGCAGACGGGGTGCCAAAATCGCTACCTATCCTGCTGTTTGCCGGTGATATGGATCCTGTTGGCAGCTATGGCAAGGGTGTGACCAAGATCTACGATCGCTTGGTGGCGGCAGGATGTAGCAGAGCGAAGCTGAAGCTGTATCCCGGCGGCCGCCATGAGATGCACCGCGAGCCGGAGCAGGATGCCGTTTTTGCGGATCTGATCTCCTTTCTGGAGGAGGCATTGCAATGAGTATTGAGGATATCAAGGCTACCACCGGCCGCTTGCTGGCGGTGGACTTCGGCGAAGCCCGGACAGGCCTCGCGCTTTCCGATGCGGCAAGGCTGCTGGCCTCCGGCATCGGCAACATACCGGGCGGCGGTCTGGAAAAGACTGCCGATGCCATTGTGGCGGCAGCGACAGAGCATCGCGCCGTTGGTGTGGTGCTGGGCCTGCCCGTTAATATGAACGGCACCGAAGGGCCTCGCGCCGAGCGGGTGCGCCGCTTGTGTGAGCTGATCGCTGAGCGCGCCCCCGCGTTGCCGCTGGCACTGATGGATGAGCGGATGACCACGATGGCGGCCTCCCGCTTTCTCAATGAGACAAACACGCGCGGCAAAAAGCGCAAGGGCGTGATCGATACGCTGTCGGCACAGATCATTCTGCAAAACGCCTTGGATCGCTTGAAAATGCTATGAAGCAATCAAAAAAAGAGATACGTTCCCTGATTTTGGGGCAGGAAACGGTATTTTACGAGCTGGAGCGCAAGGCGGTCAAGCGCATGAACCTGCGCGTGCGACGGGATGGCAGCATTCACATTTCGGTGCCGATGCGCACGCCACTCTCCGTTGCGGAAAGATTTTTGCGCGAAAAAGCCGATTGGCTGATTGCCGCCAGAGCGCGGGTGCTCTGCCGCCGCCCCACTCCCTTTCGGGTGTGCGACGGTGCTGTGCTGATGTTGGAGGGGAGGCCCTGCCGTATCACATTGGTAAAGGGCAAGCAGGGCGCAACGCGCACCGACGAGACGCTGATCCTCGCGCTGCGTGACCCCACCGACGAGACAGAGGGCATGCGTGTGCTACGCCGCTTTATCAAGGCGGAGGCTGCTCGTGTGCTCACCGCTCGCGTGCAAGCCATATACCCTCATTTTGCATACCGTGTGCCCACTTTTCCTACACTATCCTTCCGTTGGATGAAGTCCAGATGGGGCTCCTGCACGGCGTCGAAGGGGCATATTGCGCTCAATGAAAAGCTGCTGCTGGTCGATCCGGCGTTGGCGGATTACGTGATCTGCCATGAATTCTGCCATTTTGAGCATCAAGATCATTCTGCCGCATTTTATCGACATCTTTCCCGCTTTTATCCGCAGTATGCCGCCGCGCGCCGCGCGTTGCAGGCAGCGTGTATCCCCGAGCTTACCGAAGAAAAGTAAAAAAGCAGCTCCGCAACGGAGCTGCTTTTTGATATGCGGCTCCACGCCCTTGAATTCCGGTTTAAAATTGGCCCAAATTCCTCTTTTTTGGCCGGTTTTCGCTTTACTTTTGATTTTTCCCGTGCTATACTGAACACAGCGACCGAAAAGGAGGGTGCTACGATGTGGTTTTTCAAATCCTACCGCCGTCATCTGTGCGATATGCACATTGAGGACTGGGATGAGCAATTTTTATCCGAGTTTGATCCCGAGACCTATTACCGGAACCTGAAGCGTGCCGACGTGGATGCGGCTATGATCTATCTGCAATCCCACGTGGGTCTTTGCAACTTTCCTACGAAGGAGGGCAGGATGCATCGCGCCTTCGAAAAGCGCCCCGACGCCCTTGCCGAGCTGATCAGAAAATGCCGTCAAAACGGCATTGCCGTGGTGGGCTATTACAGTCTGACCCACGACAACGTTGCCTATGACGAGCATCCCGATTGGCGGATGCTGGATGAGAACGGCAACGGCAAGCGCGGCACGCGGGACAGCAGCGGCAAATACCGCCGTTACGGCTACGTTTGCCCCAACAACGAGGATTACCGCGCCTTCACCTACCGCCGTATCGACGAGATGGCAGCCTATGCCGAGATGGACGGTATGTTCTACGATATGCCCTTCTGGCCCCATTACTGCCATTGCGAGAAATGCGAGGCGCGCTTTCTCAAGGAAACGGGCGAGCGCATTCCCACGGGCGAGTTCCGGCCCACCCCTGTCTGGCTCGCCCTTCTCCGCAAGCAAAAGGAGTGGATGGCGGAGTTCATTCAGTCTGTGACCGACTACACCAAAAGGGTGATGCCGGGTGTCAGCGTAGAGCATAATGTGGCCTTTGCCGCTCTGCCGAGCTTCAACAAGGGTATGAGCATGGAGCTGCTCCGCGCCTGCGACTACGCGGGGGGCGACCTGTACGGCACCGCCTATGAGCAGTCCTTTACCTGCAAATATTATTATGCCACCACCACGCATCAGCCCTTTGAGTATATGTTCTCCCGCTGCACGCCGGGTCTGCGCAAGCATACCCTCACGAAGTCGGAGGACAGATGCCGCTGTGCGGTCATGCTGACCTGTGCCAATCACGGTGCCACCCTTGTGATCGACGCCATCGACCCCGTGGGTACCATGGATAGCCGCGTGTATGAGCGCATCGGAAATGTGTTTGAAACCGAGAAACGGTATGAAAAATATCTGTACGGCACGCCTGTATCCGACGTGGGCTTTTATTACAGCTTTCACAGCCGTTACCCCGAAAACGGTAACGAATATTCCAACGGCAAGTGTGTGCCAAGGCTCACCAGGCGGATGATCGAGCATCACATTCCCCACGGTATCGTGGGGGGTGAGTTCGGCCGCTTTGAGGATCATAAGCTGATCTTTGCCTCCTGCCTCACCGACGAGGAGGGGGAGGGCATCGACAAGCTGCTTTCTTACGTGAAAAACGGCGGCAGGCTGATCTTTACCGACGGGCGCTCCAAGAGATTGATGCGGGCGCTGCTCGGCAATGATCGGACGACCCTTTCGAACACCAGTGCCGTTTATATCGCCCCCACGGGCAAGGCGCCCATCCTGCGGGATTTCAGCGAGAAGTATCCGCTCTCGGTGGACGGCTTCCTGCCGCTGCTGGAGGGAGACTACAACGGCACCGCCCTCGCCACCGTGGTGCTGCCCTATACCGGCCTTTATGAAAATCGCTTTGCCTCTATCCACAGCAACCCTCCCGGTCTGCCTACCGCTTACCCCGCTATTGTGGAGGGGGATTACGGCAAGGGCAAGTTCATCTGGTTGGCCTGCGTGCCGGAGTATGAGACCGAATACGAATACGGCAGATTGCTCTGCGATCTGATCCGCCGCATGATCGGGGAGCCCTCTGTCAGCGCCGATGCGCCTGCCGACGTGGAGATCGTTACCTTCCGCGAGGGGAAGGAATATCTTTGCTCTGCCGCTCAGCTCTCCGACGAGTATACCGCTCGTGAGATCCTGCCCTTTGACATCAGTCTCAAGGTGGAGGGTAAGGTGAAAGCGGTGCTGCTGCTGCCCTCCGAGACGCCGATCACCTTCAGCCAACAGGGGGACACCGTCACCTTCCGCGCTGCGGATTTCCATATCTTTGACATGTTCAAGATCATCACCGAATAACGCAAAAAAGCCGCCACGTGGCGGCTTTTTTGATACCGTTTGGGGGATATAGGCAAAAGCTGACAAAAGAGAAATGCCGTTTTACGGGCTTTGCGCTGTGTTCGCGCAATTCCGATCCTGCCCCAAAAGCTTTTGGAGGGGGCAAAGGGGAACCTTTTTGCCAAAAGGTTCCCCTGACATCAATACTCGTTCACCAGCAGGCGGTAGGGGGGCTCGTCCTCGTCGATGCCGCAGAAGCGCTCGCGGGTGACGGCAAACACGTTGTCGGTGTTGTCGTCGTTGATCTTGGAGACCTCACCGATCAGCAGATCGCCGCAGCCTGTCTTGGCAAAGAAGCGATGGAACACGCCCGGCTCCAGGGTGATGCTGTTGCCGGTGCTGATCTCAATGGTCTCCCCGGGGGCGGCGGTGTAGTACTCGCCGTCACGCAGGCAGCGAACGGGCTTGGTGAAGTCGGGCTTGCCGTCCGCGCCGCAGGCAGCTAGCTGGCAGCAGAAAACGCCGCCCGCACGGTTGATGATATCCTCGGTCTTGTTGTTGTGATAGTGGAGGGGGATCTCCTGCTCCTGCCCATCCTTCAGGAAAATATATTTTTCCGCATAAGGGGTGCCTACGCCCGGCTCCAGCACGCTGCCGTTCCGCACGGTGAACAGCACCGCGCCGCATTTTTCAAAGTCGCCCGAGCTGAAGTCGGAAACGTCCCAGCCCAGCATGGTCTTGAACAGATTGATGCGCTCGGGGCGGCGGAATTCTGCCTTATCGGCAGGCAGGTTGGCGAAAAAGGGAAGCGTGATGTGGTGCTCACGGCACAGGCTTTCCGCCCATTTGATGGCGGCGTTGATCTCGGATCTTTTCATGTTCTTTTACCTCACCATTCAATTTCAATAACGATGGCCTCGTTTGCGAGGTCATCCACCGGAATACCGGTAATGTGCAAAAAGGGCTGCGCCTGCCCGTTAGAAAAATACTCGGGCAGCAGGTCGAAGGATGCGTTTAAGGGCTTACCCGTGTTCAGCAATCGCACGCTTTTCGGCATGTTCGGGAAATATTGCAGCGCCACCGAGGAGGAGCGGATGCCGTCGGGGAAATGGAAATAGGACTTGCCGTTCTTTTTTGTAACGATGGCCTTGTTTGCTTTGATCTTGTAATTGAAATCGTCCGCCTCATGGCAAACGAGAGCGCCCTCCATGCGCTTGTACCAGTCGCCGATGCGGCGGAGACGGGAGGCGTAGTCCTCGGTGATCTCTCCCTCTCCGTTGGGGCCCACGTTCAGCAGATAGCTGGCGCCCATGGCCATCATACGGTCGATGGCGGAGGTCAGATGGCGCATGGAGTAAAAATCCTCGTTGGAGCGATAGCCCCAGCTCTGCTCGCCAAGGGAGTTGCAGGCCTCGGTCATACGGGTAAAGCGGTCACCCTCGGCGGACTTGTACTCACGCTCGGGGGTGGAGAAATCGCCCACGTCATAGCCGCGGTCGTTGATGTAGATGCCCGGCTGCAGCTCACGGATCATCTCGTTGAAGGAGGGATCCTTGATGCGAGGGGGGATATCCCAGAAGAAGGTGTAGAGCGGACCGTAATTGGTGCAAAGCTCACGCACCTGTCCCCGCACGTATTCCAGATAGGGGGCGTGGTCGATGCCGTTTTCGGTGTGCGCCTTCCACTGGTGGGTGGAGGCGGGGTTGTAGCCGTTTTCGTGATGCCAGTCGGGGCAGGAGTAGTAGAAGGAAAGCTTCATGCCGTGCTTGGCGCAGGCATCGGCAAGCATTTTCAGCACGTCCTTGCCGTAGGGGGTGTTGGTGATCTTATAGTCGGTATAGGCGGTATCCCACATACAGAAGCCGTCGTGGTGCTTGGTGGTAAAGCAGATGTACTCCATGCCTGCTTCCTTGGCCAGCAGCACCCACTTTTCGGGGTCGTATTTCACGGGGTTGAACGCGTGCATCAGCGCCTCGTATTTTTCTCTCGGCCAGTCCATACGGGCAAAGACCTGATCCTGCACGCCGGTGGCGCCGTACAGTCCCCAATGGATGAACATGCCGAATTTGTTTTCGTGTGTCACAGTTGGGCTCCTCCCTGCTTTGATTTGTGATTACATTATAAAATATGTGCTTGCATTTGTCGTTAAATTATGTTATTATGTTTTTGAGGAATTTGTAATATCTTACTGCAAGAGGGGGGAGTTTATGCTTCGTGCTGCGATCTGCGGTGTGGCGACCGAGCACCGCGAGGGCTTTGTGTTCCGCACGGATCACGCGCCGCATTACGTGCTGCTGCATTTCCGTACCCCCTTTTTCTGTGTTCTGAACGGCAAGCGTTATGAGGGCAGGGCAGGGGACTGCGTGCTGCAGCGTCCCGGCTCCGCGGTGGTCCACGGTCCCCTTTCCGAGCGGGAGCAATTTATCAACGATTGGATCTATTTCGACGGAGAAAACGGCGAGATCGAGGCGCTGGAGCTGCCCTTTGACACGGTGATCTCCATAGAGGACGGAGAGATCCTTGCCCATCTTATCGATCGCGTGATGAAGGAAAAGGTGCGGGAGGATATCTATAGCGAGCGACTGATCTCGGACAGCATCTACCGTATGCTGGTGACGGTAAAAAGGGCGGAACGGGTGCAAAAAAGCGAGGATACGCCCCTGCGCTCCCGCTTCAAGGAGCTGCGGGTGCGGATATTGCATCACTATGGCGAGGACTGGTCGCTGCAAAGGATGGCATCACTTTCCGGCTATTCGGTCAGCCGATTTTGCGCACTGTATACAGAGTTCTTTGACGTCAGCCCCATGAACGACCTGCTGGCCAAGCGGCTGGAGATGGCAAAGCAGCACCTATCCCTTGGCGTTTACAAGGTGGGCGACGTGGCGGCGATGTGCGGCTTTTCCTCCATTCATTATTTCTCCAATTTTTTCAAAAAGCATACCGGTGTCACACCGGCGGAATATAACCACAACACCTGATCAAGAAAGGATGGTATGATGTTTTACAAGAAAAATCAAAGCAAGGTGCTGGATGACGCATTGTTTCAAAATCCTACCGCCGAGTATCGCGGCACACCCTTCTGGGCGTGGAACGATAAGCTGGATAAGGAGGATCTTCTCTGGCAGATCGAGCAGCTGAAAAAGATGGGCTTCGGCGGCTTCCATATGCACTCTCGCAGCGGTATGGCAACGCCTTACCTTTCCGAGGAGTTTATGGATCTGATCCGTGCCTGCACCGAAAAGGCAAAGGCGGAGGAGATGCTCTCCTATCTTTACGATGAGGACCGCTGGCCCTCGGGCGCTGCAGGCGGCATCGTGACCAAGAATAAAAAGCACAGACAAAAGACCCTGCGCTTCCGCCCCGAGCCCATTGCGGAGGCGGAAACGGGAACGGCCTACCTGCCCGAGGACCTTGATTTCGCCGCGCGCAAGGCGCTGATCGAGAGCTGCGCCGCTGAGGGAAAGACCTATCTGCTTGCCACCTTTGACGTGGCGCTGGATGGGGAGGGGAAGCTTGCCTTTGCCCGACTGATCGCCCCCGAGGCAGCCGCAACGGGCAACAAATGGTATGCCTACGTGGTCACCGCCGAGAACCGCGGCTGGATGAACGGCCAGGCCTACGTGGATACCCTTTCCAAGGAGGCCATCGCCGAGTTTATCCGCGTGACCTATCTTGCCTACAAGGATGCCGTCGGTGACGAATTTGGCAATACGGTGCCCTCTATTTTCACCGACGAGCCCCAGTTTGCCAAGAGCGACCCGCTGCCCTTTGCTACCGATCTGCGTGAGGTGAGACTGCCCTGGACCACCACCCTGCCCGAGAGCTTTCTTGCGGCATACGGGTTTGATATCGTGCCCCTTTTGCCCACCATCTTCTGGGATAAGGCAAGCGGCGAGCCTGCCCGCGAGCGCTATCTGTTCCGTGACCACACCTGCCAGCTCTTCACCGAGGCCTTTGCCGATCAGTGCGGCAAGTGGTGCATGGAAAACGGTATTGCTCTGACCGGACACGTGATGGAGGAGAGAAGCCTTCGCTCGCAGACCCATGCCCTTGGCGAGGCGATGCGCACCTATCGGAATTTCGGCATCCCCGGCATCGATATGCTTTGTGACGCGACCGAATTTTCCACCGCAAAGCAGTGTCAGTCCGCTGTGCGCCAGTATGGCAGGGAGGCCATGCTCTCCGAGCTGTACGGTGTTACGGGTTGGCAGTTTGATTTCCGTGGGCACAAGTTCCAGGGTGACTGGCAGGCGGCCCTGGGTGTGACCCTGCGTGTGCCCCACCTTTCCTGGGTCAGCATGAAGGGCTCTGCCAAGCGCGACTATCCCGCCAGCATCTCCTATCAGTCGGCGTGGTATAAGGAGTATAAGTATATTGAGGATCACTTTGCCCGTGTCAATACGGCGCTGACCCGCGGCACCCCTGCGGTGCAGGTGGGCGTGATCCATCCCATCGAGAGCTACTGGCTGAACTACGGCCCCTCCATCAACACGGCAGGCCGCCGCGAGCAGCTGCAAAACGATTTTGACAATGTTATCGACTGGCTGCTGCGGGGCACCGTGGATTTCGACTTTGTGTGCGAGTCTCTGCTGCCCGAGCAGTACAGCGCCACCGACGATAAGAGCCTGGCCGTTGGCGTCATGCGCTATAAGGCCATTGTGGTCCCGCCGGTAGAGACCCTGCGCGGCAGTACGGTCAGCATCCTTTCCGAATTTGTGAAAAAGGGCGGCAAGCTGATCGTGATGGGCAACGCCCCCAAGCTGGTAGATGCCATTCGCTCGGATGCGGCAGGGGCGCTCTGGGAGCAGAGCATCCGTGTGCCCTCCGGTGAGCTGGAGCTGCTGAACGCTCTGGAGGAGGAGCGCGAGGTCCGCGTGGTCAGCGGCAGCGGCACGCCCTGCAAGGACTACATTTATCAGAAGCGCATCGACGGGGATTACGAGTGGGTATTTCTCTGCCGTGCGGCACGTCCTCCGCAGAGCGGCTTCAGCATCGACGAGGCAGGCGCGCCCAAGACCGTTCATTTCTATTTCAAGGGCAAAAAGCGCCCCGTTCTGTACGATACCCTCTCCGGCGAGATCCGCGAGATCGCTTACAGCGTGAAGGAAGGCACCACCGAGGTCGTCTGCGAAATGTACACCTATGACAGCCTCCTGCTCCGCCTGGAGGATACCGACGTGATGTCCTATGCCCCCGAACGGGTCGTGAAAAAGCCCACTTATGTGACCGATATCAAGGAAAAGGTGCGCTTTGCGCTGAGCGAGCCCAACGTGCTGGTGCTGGATATGCCCGAGTGGTCGGAGGACGGCGAACATTGGCAGCCCCGCGAGGAGATGCTCCGCATTGACGATAAGCTCCGTGCCAAATACAAGCTGCCGAGAGCCGACGGCCACGACGTGCAGCCCTGGGTGCTCCGTGAGACCGAGGCGGCCCTTCACCCTTATCTGAAATTTACCTTCAGCAGCACCGTTGCGGCCCCCTGCAAGCTTGCCTTTGAGGAGGCGGATCGCGTCTGGTTCAACGGCCGGGAGGTAAAGCTCCAAAAGGACGGTTATTTTGCCGATAAACGCATCTTTACCGCCAAGCTCCCGGATCTGAAGCGGGGCAAGAATGAGCTGATCATCCGCGCACCGCTCGGCAAGCGCACCAGCTTGGAAAATTACTTCCTGCTGGGCGATTTCGGCGTGAAGGTGGATGGCTGCGAGGCGAGTGTGACGGCTATGCCGAGGTCGATCGGCTTTGGTCCGATCACCGATAAGAGCATGCCCTTCTACGGTGCGGCGCTGACCTATAAGATCCCTCTGAAGGTCAAGGACTGCGATATTGCGGTCAGCGTGGAGCGCTATACCGGCGCGCTGGTCACCGCCAAGCTGGACGGCAAGGACGTGGGCAGGATCGTGTTTGCCCCCTACCGACTGGAGATCGAGGGGCTCCCCGCAGGCGAGCATCTGCTGGAGCTGACCCTTTACAACACCCGTGTCAATAGCTTTTCCGCGCTCCATTGCTGCGGAAATATCGATTGGAAGGGGCCCGGCTATTGGTACACCAAGGGCAAGGATTTCTCCTACGAATATCAGCTGTTCCAGAACGGCATCCTCAAATCCCCCGTGATCGAGGTCTTTGAAAAGGAATAAAAAAGGCAGCCGCCGCATAGCGAGTCTCGCTATGCGGCGGCTTTTTGCGAAAATGGCGACACGTGTCATAAAAATCGCGTTATTTTGCGCCACGTGCGCGCAGCGCGGAGGGGGATTTGCCCAATGTTTCCATGCAAACGTGATTGAAATTGCGCAGGCTTTGAAAGCCGCTTTCAAAGGCCACCTGGGTGATGGGCAGGGCGGTCTCCTGCAGCATGCGCAGAGCGCGCTCCATGCGGTATTGGTTCAGCAAGGATTTGAAATTGAGACCAAACAGATCGTGAAACTTCTTGGAAAGGTACTGGTAGCTGTAGCCCAGCTCCCGCGCCGCATCCTGTAGGGAAATATCGTTTTTGTAATTCTGCGAAATGTATCTTGCCACATCTGCCGCTAAGTTTTCCGCCTTGCCGTCCTTGCCGTCCGGCAGAAGCTCGACCTGGGCCACGTATTCGCAGCCGACGGCATAAAGCGCGGCCTTGGCGGCCAGCTGCTGAGGCTTGGTCAGCGTCTGCCACGCCCTCCAGTCGCTGAAATGGGCTCGCATCTCCCGCAGAAAAAACTCGGTGGCGTGCCCCGACGGGTGAAAAACGGGGTCCCGCGGCTTGTTGCCCAAAAGGATGGCGTTCAGCCCTCCCACCACCTGTGCCGAAAAGACCGAGCACCAAAGCCGCGCGTTTTCCGAAAGATGCAGCCGGTGGATCTGAAAGGGGTGGATCATGATCGCCTCTCCGGGTCGGATCGTATGTGCCCTCCCATCCACGGTCACCTCGGTGCTACCTGCGGTGGGGATCAGGATCTCATAATTCTTGTGAAAGTGGGAAACGCCGATGGGTCCCTCGTTGCTGGCGGCGCTGTAGTGATAGGTGGTCAGCAGCGTGGAGTGGGTATTGTATTCCTGATGGTGCGCGGAGCCTGCCATATTTTGACCTCTTATACAATAATTTCTTGCTATAGATTATACCATTTTTTGCTTGCCAAGTCAAGCGTGTTCGTGATAAACTGAAAACAGCAAAAGGATAATATTACTTTTTGATGAATTGCGTGCAGTTTTTGGCTTGCGCGCGTTGGTCAAAAATGATATGATCTACTTGATGCATTTTGTCAAGGAGGGAATAACGATGAAACGATTTCTTTCCGTTTGTCTGTGCCTTCTGATGCTGCTGCCGCTGATCGCGGCACTGCCCATCGAGATCGGCGCGGAAACCACCGCAAAGTTTACCGTTACCAATGCAGACGGTGAAGCCACGACTACCTTCACCTACGGCGAGCCGATCATGGTCACGCCCCTGGTCGGTGAGGGCACCGACTGGATCGGCATTGCCCCCAAGGGCAAGGTCGGCTCCGGCTCGGTGCGGTATAAGCGCATTGTGAAGGATTCCAAGGACGGCCGTGTCGGCTCCGTGGGCATGGGACTGAACGTGGCTGTGGACATCCGCACCGGTGCGGCAGTAGAGGCCCGTTTCGAAAGTGCGGACATCGCTCCCGGCGAATGGACTGTTTTCTGGTGTGTTGGCGGTGGAAGCGCAAGGGATTATGACCAAGCCTCTGCCATCGATATCACCGTGACTGCGGGCCCCATGACGGTGAACAAGACCACCTTTGTGGTGGGCGAGCCGATCCTGGTCACCGCCACAAAGCAGGAGAACGCCAAGGATAAATCCTGGTACGGCATCGTGCCCTGCGATGATAACGGCACGCCCAAAAAGAGCTTTGGTACTATGATCTGGCGCGATGCGGATGACACGCAGGACGACCTGCGGGAAACCAAAGACGACACGGCCAAAACAGGCGTTTTCGGTGAAGCGATGCGCCAGAACTGTGCCACCTGGATGAACGAGGCCGGCCGCGCCGTGGACTGGGGCGGCGAGGTCAGCAAAAAGCATCTGACCTCTCTGCCTGTGGGCACCTACTGGCTGGTCTACTGCTGGGACTCCAGCACGCTGTATAAAACGCAACGTGAAGACGGCAAGACTGTGACCCACGCCATTCAGATCAGGATCGAGCCCTGTATCGAGGTAAAGGAGACCTATGCCTACGGCGAGCCGATCACCGTGACCGCCCACACCCCTGCGGCCAACTGCCACGTGTTCATCTCCCCTAAGCATGAGGACGTGCATACCAATTACTGGTCCATCCGCTGGCAGACGATCGCAAGCGCGGGCACCAATACCTTTGATATCCGCAAAAGCGGCACCTCCGGTAACTATCCCCACCTGTGGGAGCTGCCTCCCGGTGACTACAGCCTGTATATGGTCTTTGCACCGGATAGCAAGGCCACCGCAGCGAACCATGCCACCCGTGTGAATATTACCATCAGCGGCGAAGGGCCTCTTGCCCCCACGGCGGCGGAATACAGCTTTGATAAGACCACCGGTCTTGCGGGCGGCACGCTTTCCGTTACGGTGGATGCGGATGCGCTGAACAATTCCTACAACAAGCCTACGCACATTCTCACCTACTGGGGCGACGAAAGCGGCAACAAGCTGCCCCAATACACCTATATCGGTCTGCGCAAGGTGACGGGTGTGACCACCAATATCACCGTGCCGCCCGCTACCGTGATCCCCGACGAGGCGAAGACCCTGCTGGTCTATGCCTATAACGGCTCGGGTGCCTCCGAGAGCTGTGTCAAGATCACCCTGCCTGCCGACCGCAAGGTCGTGACCGAGCAGGAGAAGGGCAAGCTGCTGACCTCCTTCCAGATCGTGAGTGACGTTCATACGCAGGATGCGCAGACCGACCAGTTTAATAAAAATATTGCGCGTATGCTGGAGGACATCAAGCTCAACGATCCCGATTCCGCGGGCATTTTCATTGCCGGTGATGCGGTGAACGATGGCCGTGAGGTCGAATATGAAAACCTGTATGAGCTTTGGGAGCAGTCCGGTCTTTCCGCCCCCATCTTTATGGCCACCGGTAACCATGAGTATAAGCTGGGAGATGCTGCCAACTCCTACACCTCCTTCTATAATGAGGAGAAGGAGCGCTTCATCAAATATGCCAACCAATTCCTTTCTGCCGCAGGCAGAGAAAATATTGAAAACGGTCTGCCTTATTACGATCTGTGGGTCAACGGCTTTCATTATATTTTCCTCGCCAGCGAGGCGGCCATTACCCATGCGTATCTTAGCGATGCTCAGCTGAACTGGCTGGATGAGATGCTGGCAGAGGATCGCGATGCGAACCGTCCCTCCTTCATTTTGATCCATCAGGGCCTGTATAACACCATTGACGGTGGCATGCCCCGTCAGGACTGGGATGGTGTTATCGCGGGCGATGCGGCGTATCGGGATTGGAAGAGTTCCGGTGTTTGGAAGACCCGCGGCCAGTATGAGCAGGGTCTGCGCGACATTTTGAAGAAATACCCCGAGGCCATGATGTTCAGCGGCCACACCCACTGGGATATGACCGAGTACAATAACTACTACGATCCCACCGCCCCCACCGATCCCAACAATGCGTTGCCTAACTATCTATTCAATACCGCCGCCGTGGCCTATCTGGTTACGGGTTATTACGATGATGGCGTTTCCTACGATTATAACCAGGGTTGGTACGCCCAGACCTACACCCTGTACGGCGAGACCCATCTGAAATGGGACGACAGCAAGGGCTACTATCTCCGCGTTTATGAGAACTGCATCGAGATCTATGGCAGAGAATTCAGCAGCAGCCAGTGGGTACCTAATGCGATGTATCGCTTGAATAAGGCTGCAGAGATCGCTCCCAATGAGCACGAGGGCGAAAAAGCTTGCTCCGAGAACTGCAAGTACTGCGGTGAGAGCATTACGCCTGCTCAGCCGCATCAGGGTCTGTACAGCTGCTCCACCACCTGCCGGTGGTGCGGCACCGAGTTGACTCCCGGTCAGCATCGTGTAGAGCATCCGTGCTCCGAGGTTTGCGCGGATTGCGGCGCACCTGTTACACCGCAGGCAAAGCACCAGGGCGACAGGGAATGCTCGGATCATTGTAACGTATGCGATCAGAGCTTTACGCCCTACAAGAACCACGAGGGCGAGCACGGCTGCTCCACCGTATGCAAATACGGCTGCGGCACGGCGGTAGAGGCCACAGCACGTCACCAGGGTCTTGCCTATCCTTGCTCGGATTATTGCACCGACTGCGAGACCTATTTCATTCCCTATCAGAATCACGTAGGTGCACGTGCTTGTTCGGATATCTGTAAGTACGGTTGCGGCACTGCCGTGAACGGAAAGGAGCACGAGGGCCTGCACGCTTGCTCTGAGATTTGCCGCTACGGCTGCGGTACGGCTGTGATCCCCACCGCTGTTCACGAGGGAGCGGTGGCTTGCCACTCCACAACGTGTAAGAACTGTGGTGCGGCCGTGACACCGTTGCCTCACGCAGGTGAATTCGCTTGCTCCGAGGTCTGCCGCTATGGCTGCGGACAGCGTGTGACACCCACGTCTGAGCATGATTTTGGCGAATGGGAGATCATCAAAGAACCCACTGCTACCACCGATGGTGAGCAAAAACACAAATGTGCGGTATGCCCCAAGGTAGAAACGCAAAAAATAGAGGCTCTCGGTGCCGATAACACCGAAAACGGTGCCAATACCGACAAGCAGGAGAATCCGCAGGATGCCGAAAAGAGCGGTGGCAGCACCGGACTTGTGATCGGTATCGTGGCCGGTGTCGTTGTACTTGGCGGCGGCGCGGCAGCTGCCGTTGTGGTGGCAAAAAAGAAAAAAGCCAAATAACGGTATCTGAAATCATATAAAAAGGCACACCGCCGATCACGGCGGTGTGCCTTTTTATTTTGCATCTGCGATGTAGGGGTCACTACCGCGCGCCGCTTGCCGACGCACGTTGCGGCAGAATTG
The DNA here is from genome assembly GCA_015065135.1 of Oscillospiraceae bacterium. Classification (GTDB taxonomy): domain Bacteria; phylum Bacillota; class Clostridia; order Oscillospirales; family CAG-272; genus Firm-07. The sequence goes on along the minus strand of SVQY01000001.1, from coordinate 69,280 downwards.
TGTGCGACGGGGATAGCCGCTGATGCCAAAGAGACCGCGAGGACCGATGCAATCGCCGTTTTGCCCGTGGCAAGCGGCGTATATGGCGGTCAGCGCTGCTTTTTCCTTGGAGTGGGTGAAAAGATAAAGAAAGGCGTGGCCGAGTTTAGAAAAAAGCGGATGGTGTGAGGTCTTGGCAGGGTCTAACAGCGAGGTGGCGGTAATGCCCGGATGCGCGACAGTAAAAATCGGTTCTTTCTCGCCCCGTAGGCGGGCTTTTTTGCAGATATAGGCGGAAAGCAGCAGCTTGCTCTCGGCATAGGCGCGAAAGCCTTCGTGTGCGCCGGGCTTCGGGGCGCGGCACACCCTTCCGAAGCGATCGGTCAGGCTGGTGGTGAGAACGATGTGGGTGTTTTCGTGCATTGCAGGGAGAAGTGCCTCGGTCAGGCGCACAGTGCTCACGTAGTTCACGCCAACCGTCATAGGCAGACCATCTTCGGTTGTGGTGACGCTGGGATAATATACCCCGGCACAGGAGAGAAAAATGTCGATTTTCTCACCACGTTCCGCGATATTTTGTGCCAGTGCTGTGATCGAAGCATTGCTTGCCAGATCTGCGAGCAGCAGCACGATCCGACTACCGGGGAACTGTGCTTGCAGCTGCTCCGTAGCCCTTTGGCCGCGCTCGGCGCTGCGGCAGACCAGCAGCAGATCAGCTCCGAGCATCAAAAAATGCACGGCAGCGGCATAGCCGATGCCGCTATTGGCACCGGTAACAAGAACCGTCTTGCCATTCAGCGGGCAGCCGTATTTTTGTAAGGCTTTTTGCGGATTGCGCATCGGGTCACCTCATTTCAAAAAACGCCGCCGTGCGGCGGCGCTTTCAGGGTAGCTGCGCGTAAAGCTCAGCAGGCAGATAAATGTTGGCGGGCATGCCGTGGCTTTGGGCATAAGGGTCGCCCGCATATCCCTTGGGGGTGTGATAGAGCAGATAGCCCTCGGGCGCCTCGGGCCCGATCACGATGGGACGGCTGTCGGCGATATAAGCGGTCAGCCAATCCTCATAGAGCTCATCAAATACCGCGTCCGAGTCATCGGGAGCGGTGTAATCGTTTTTGCCGAATACGGCATATAGCGCGTTGCCGGTGGTGTTGACCACATTGGCTTCGGGGAATTGCTGCTGCAGCGCAGCCAACGTATCGGTAAGATCAGCATAGTGCTCGCGCACGGTGGGAGTCAGATAAAGGCCATTCAGATGGGTATAGGTCGCGTGCTCGAACTTTTCGGTGCGATGGGTTTCGGTCAGCTTTTGCGTGCCCTTGACCGCGCGGAAGCCTACGTCAAAGGAAAAGAGCAGCGTGAGCAGCAGTACTGTGGCAAGGATCCGCTTGCGTTGGTCGGCAAGAAAGGGGAAATGGGGATGCGAGCCACATTTTTCGAGCCCTTTCTCCAATGCGTGGACCAAAACGGGGATGCAGAGGAAGGCGCCCCAATACCAATGGCGGTAGCAGGCGACGGGGTAGTACTGGTGCCAGGCGGCTACCGCAAATACGCAGAAGAGCAGCAGCTGCACGTCGCTTTCGGTGGGACGGAGCCGCTCCTTGCCGCAGCGCAAGCCGAGGATGCATCTGATCGGTAGCCAGAGTGCCATACCAAGGGCCAGCAGCGGCAGTATCAGCCACAGCAGATCAAAGCGAGGCTGCTGCGCGACGTCTTCGGCGATGTCTGCGAACAGGGGGGCTCTGAAGAGACTGTAGATCACGTGCTGCAGGATCCCCCACGCGCCGGTGCCCTCATCCGCGCGGTCGGCGGCAAAGGAGGCCATATTGGTCAGACACTGCCTTGTAAAATCGCGTGTTGCGCCGCTTGCCGCAATGGGAAGGAGAAAGGAAAGCACGCCAAGTCCAATCCCACCTGTGTAGGAAAGAAGGCCGAACAGCAGCACCCTCTTTTTCTGCTTCCAAAGCAGTATCAGCCAGAACAGAATGCAGAGCAGACCGGCCAGCGCGGTGACGAAGCCTACCGGCTGACGGCACCAGAAGGTCAGGGCTGCGCAAAGGCCTGAAAGCGCAAAAAACAGATACCGTTTACGGGCTTTTTGTGCAAATGCATGCTGCAGGAGCCATAGGGAAAGCAGCAAAAAGAAAAGTGCGTAAACGCTGGACCAGGGATGATATTGCCAGAAGTAAAAGGGCGCGACGGCCAGCGTGAGCAGGGTGGCGGCCAGCGCCGAGCCCCAGCGCAGGAAGTGGCGCGCCGTCAGGTAAAGCAGCGGAAAGGAGGCTGCGTAAAAGAGGGCAGAGGAGAAGAGGATCGAGGTGATCTGCGGTCCCAGCACAAGGATGGCCAGCGATTGCAGATAAACGGTGAGCGCACCGTACTGAGTAAAGGTCTCGCGAAACAGGATCTTGCCGTTTGCCACGTCAAGGGCGGTCTTGTACATCAACCCGGTGTGGTGAGGGTCCAGATCCACCAGCGCGAAGCGGTAGATGAGCGGAAGGGAGAGCAGAAAAAGCGCAATGGGGCATAGAAGATCAAACCAAAAGACCGGCGATCGCCTCGCGCGGATCTCTTCTGTCATAGTGCGGCCCTCCTTTCGTGTACGGTTAAAATTATTATAACACAGACGGGTCGGTTTTACAAGCCCCAAATGCAGTCATCGCCGCTTGACAGGAGCGCGGAAAAATACTATAATAAATATAACTGTGCGGCAATGCCGATCTTTGCACGAAGGGAGTGATCATATGACCGAGCTTTTGTCTCCTGCGGGTAATTTTGAAAAGCTTGTCGCCGCGCTGCGCTTTGGCGCGGATGCGGTCTATCTGGCAGGAAAGAGCTTTGGTATGCGTTCGGCGGCGGATAACTTTACCGACGAGGAGCTGGCCAAGGCCGCTGCGTATGTTCATGCCCACGGCAAGAAGCTGTATCTGACAGTCAATACGATGCCGCACGGCGGCGAATATCCTCGCCTTCGCGAGTATCTGCAACGACTGGAGCCGCTTGACATCGACGGTCTGATCGTCAGCGATATGGGCGTTTTTGCTACCGTTCGGGAGCTTTTGCCCAATATGGACGTGCATATTTCCACCCAGGCCAGCATCGTCAGCCCTGCGGCGGCGAAGGCGTGGGCGGCGTTGGGCGCCACCCGTCTTGTGCTGGCAAGAGAGCTGAATATGCAGGAGGTGCGCGACATTCGCGAGGCGCTGGATCCCAAGGTGGAGCTGGAGGCCTTCGTGCACGGCTCTATGTGCGTTTCCTACAGTGGACGTTGCATGCTTTCCAACGAGTTTACCGGCCGAGATGCCAATCGCGGCGGCTGCGCGCAGCCCTGTCGCTGGAATTACACCATCGTAGAGGAAAAGCGCCCCGATGAGCGGCTGCCGGTGATGGAGAACGAGAACGGCACCTTCATCCTTTCTTCTAAGGATATGTGCGCGTTGCGCCATATCCCCGAGCTGATCCGCGCGGGCGTGACCTCCTTTAAGATCGAGGGGCGCATGAAGAGTGCTTATTACACGGCGGTGGTGACCAATGCTTACCGTATGGCTTTGGATGCCTACTATGCCGATCCGGAGGGGTACACCTTTAACGAGGCATGGTATCGCGAGGTGGAAAGCGTTTCTCACCGTGCCTATTGCACCGGCTATTGGTTTGACGATCCCCGTCAGAATCCTCAGCTTACCGAGGATGTTGGTTATATTCGCGAAAAGGCTTATTTCGCTACCGTCACGGAAACAGGCGAGCTGCCCATAGGCCTTGAGGCCGTCAATGAGGAGGGCAAGCTCTGTCGCCTGCTGCAGCGCAATAAGGTCAGCCTCGGTGACAGAGCGGAGCTGCTGACGCCGGGCAGAGTGGGCATCCCCTTTGACGTAAAGGAGCTTTACGATGAAAACGGGATACCGATCCCATCGGCCCCCCATCCGAAAATGGCATTTTTTTGCCGCTTGCCGCATATAGCAGGTGAGGGGGATATTATCCGCTCGGGCGAGTGACCGGGTGCTGTGCGCTTTCGCAAAATGTAAAAATGTGAGGAAACGGTATGAGAAACGAGCAATTAGCCGATATCCTGCGACCGGATAGCTTTGACACCATCGTGGGGCAGAGCCACCTCTTTGGCCCCCGCGGTGTCGTGCGCCGTATGGTCGAGAGCGGCCGTATCACCAATATGATCTTTTTTGGCCCTCCCGGCACGGGCAAGACCACCGCTGCGGCTATTATTGCCAAGCAGTCCGGGATGGTCTTTCGCCGTTTGAACTGTACCTCTGCCAGCCTCTCTGACGTCAAAGAGGTGTTGGCCGAGACTGCCAATGTGTTCGGCGCCGGCGGCATCCTGCTGTATCTGGACGAGATCCAGTATTTCAATCGCAAGCAGCAGCAATCCCTGCTGGAGTACATGGAGGATGGGCGTGTTACGCTGATCGCCTCCACTACCGAAAATCCTCATTTTTACATTTATAACGCGATCATTTCCCGTTCCTCGTTGTTTGAGTTCCGACCGGTGAAGCCTGCCGAAATGGTGCCCGCTCTGGCGCGCGCCCTGGCACATCTCAATGCCGAGCACGGCACAAGCGTGCAGGCCGAGGAGGCCGTTCTTTCTCATATTGCCAACGGTGTCCGGGGCGATGTGCGCCGCGGCATCGGCCTTTTGGAGAACGCCTATTTTGCGGCTAGCGGTAACGAAAATCAGGAAACGGTATGGATTTCTAAGGAAAATGTGGATGATTTTTACGTGCGTGTAGGCAATTTCAATGACGACACGCACTACGATCTGCTTTCCTGCCTGCAAAAGTCGATCCGGGGCTCGGATCCGGATGCGACCGCCTTTTATGTAGCAAAGCTGGTGGCAGCAGGCGAGCTGATCTCGCTTTGCCGCAGACTGCAGGTGATCGCCTCGGAGGATGTTGGCCTGGCCTATCCGCAGGCAGCCACCGTTGTGCGCTCCTGCTGCGAATCGGCAATGGAGCTGGGCTTCCCCGAGGCACGCATTCCGCTTATCAATGCTGCCCTTATGCTGGCCACCGCGCCCAAATCCAACACGGCGTATCTGGCGCTGGCAGCAGCGATGGAGGATGTGGATGCCGGCCGCGGCAACGAGGTACCGCGGCATCTGCAATCCCCGCTGTTTCAAGGATATAAATATCCGCACGACTACACCTGTCACTACGTGCGGCAGCAATATCTGCCAAGTGATCTGCGCGATCGGAAATATTATGAATACGGAGAAAACAAAACCGAGCAGGCGGCAAAGCTTTATGCTGAGCACGTGCGTCAGAATGGCGGCAAGCAAAAGCCATAAGCATGCCGACGCCCCCTTGTTGAAAGAAAATTACGCAAAAACGCACACCGTTTGCGCTTTTTGCAACCAACAAGGAGGGAATATCCGTGTTTTACGTTTTGCTCTCGGCTGTTATCTTCGGCTTGCTGGAGGGTGTTACCGAATGGCTGCCCATTTCCTCAACGGGGCATCTGATCCTGCTGGAGGGTGTGCTGAAGCTGCCGCTTTCTCCGGCTGCGCTGGAATTATTTGAGGTCGCCATTCAGCTGGGCGCGATCCTGGCGGTGGCGGTGCTGTACCGTCGTCGGCTCTTTCCGCCAAAGGGGGCGGAACGCCGAGCTGCGTTGGCGCTGTGGGGAAAGGTCATTGTAGCGACCTTGCCGGCGGCCGTGATCGGCTTTTGGCTGGATGAGGTGATCGACACCTATCTGCACACGCCTGCCGTGATCGCAGCAGCGCTGATTTTTTATGGCATTCTGTTTTTGTTTTCCGGCAGCTGGCAGCGTCGCCATCCTGTTGGGCGTTCGGTGGGCGAGCTCTCTTTTTGGGGGGCGCTCGGCATTGGTTGCTTTCAGGCACTTTCGTTGGTGCCGGGCACCTCGCGCTCCGGTGCGACTATGCTCGGCGGTATGCTGCTGGGGCTTTCGACCACGGCGGCTGCGGAGTTCTCGTTTTTCCTCGGTCTGCCCACGATGATGGGAGCCGGCGCGCTGAAGATCTGTAAGCTGATCGCGGCAGGGTACTGCTTGACCGCTACCGAATGGCTCGTGTTGACCGTTGGCGCGGCAGTGGCGTTTTTTACATCGCTGGCGGTGATCCGCTACCTGCTGGAGCTGGTGCGGCGGCACTCGCTCTTGCCCTTTGGCGTGTATCGTATTTTGCTTGGAATTGCGATAACGGTATTCTGTTTTTTGAAATAAAGGAAGTAAAATGAAAGAAAAGCTGAAATTGAAATACCCGGTGATCGTGGAGGGGAAATACGATCGGCTGCGACTTCTGTCTGTAGCCGAGGGACAGATCCTCACCACCGATGGCTTTGGTATTTTTAAAAAGAAGGAAAAGCTGGCGCTTTTCCGCGCGCTGGCCAAAAAAAGCCCGATCATTGTACTGACCGATCCGGACGGCGCCGGCACGCTGATCCGTGCGCATATCGGCTCTGCCGTTCCGCCGCAGCAGATCATTCCGCTTTACGTGCCTCGGATCAAGGGCGTGGAAAAGCGGAAATCGGCTCCCTCTGCCGCAGGTGTGCTTGGCGTGGAGGGGCAGGAGCGCACATTGCTTTATGAGCTGCTGCTGCCTTTTTCGGGAGATGCGGCGTATGCTGAAAATCCGCTTTCCAAGGCGGAGCTGTATGAGGATCGACTTACCGGCTGCGCCGATGCCGCCGACCGCCGGGATCGCCTTTGCGCGATGCTTGGCTTGCCTGAGGGAATGACCCCCAATGCGTTGCTGGCTGCGTTGCGCGTGATCCTGGACCACGCGGCGTATAAGGCAGCGGTGGATAGGCTGGATGCGTTCCCCACAGATGGAATTTGATAAGCTTGGGGCCGTGTTTTCCACGGCTCTGAGTTTGCGAAAAGCAGCGAGGGGAAAGCGCTTCGGGCGCGAAACGCCCTCGCTTTTGTGTCTCTTAAAAAAATTTTTAAAAAAATTGCAAAAAGGGCTTGCAATTTGATAAAAGATATGATATAATAACGCAGTACTCCAAAAGGCCCGTTAGTCAAGCGGCTAAGACGTCGCCCTCTCACGGCGAAGGCATGGGTTCGATTCCCGTACGGGTCACCAAAAAGGAAAAGGCACCGCAAGCGCGGTGCCTTTTCCTTTTTGGCGGCCTGTGCCGCAAGCGACACGGTGTGTGCGCAGCACACACATGGGTGCGACAAACGCCGATCAAGCGCGTCGAGCTTGCTCGTAAGCGGCCAAGGCGTTTAAAGGGCAAATGCTTGTGCGAGAGGTTCTCACCATCCAAGCAGAAAAACGGATTTCTCTTAATTTTTTTGCGCAAAAATATTGCAATCTGCAGGCAGCGGTGCTACAATATTGATAGATACCTTTCAGACTGCGCGGTTATGACAGCATCGGCGCTGAAGTAGTCCCTCAAAATTTCATATAAAGTCGTTGTGACCTTGGAGGGAGTTCGGGGTCATAACAAAAGGAGGAAAACATGCAAGAATGGTTCACTAATTTGTGGAACACCATCAAGAACACCGTGATGAACAACTGGCACAACATTCTCAGATTTGTTCTGATCCTTGTTCTCGGTGCGATCGCCGTTGGCGTTCTGGTCAAGGTGATCCGCAAGCTCTTGAACAAAACGAAACTGAAGGGTGCAGGCGCAAACTTCCTGACCTCGCTGTGCAAGGTGGGCTTGGTGATCGTTTATCTGATCGTCGTGCTTTCCGCACTGGGCGTGGACACCACCTCGATCATCGCGATCTTCACCACCCTCACATTGGCCATCTCTTTGGCCGTGCAGGATACCGTCGCCAACCTGGCATCCGGTATTATGATCGTGGTCAATAAGCCCTTTGATGAGGGCGACTTTGTTGACATCGGTGGCGCTTCGGGTACTGTTGAGTCCATTTCTATCTCCAGCACCAAGCTGAAGACCGGCGATAATAAGGTCATCGTGATCCCCAACAAGAACGTGACCTCCTCTAACGTGACCAACTTCAGCGCTAAGGATATCCGCCGTCTGGATCTTACCTTCAGCGTGGCATACGGCTCTGACGTAGAGAAGGTCAAGGAGATCATCCTTGCCGTGATCGCCAAGCACGACAATATCCTGCAGACCCCTGAACCCATGGTCCGCCTGACCGAGCACGGTGCATCCTCGCTGGATTTTGTGACCCGTGTATGGGTAAAGCAGGCTGATTACTGGCCGGTAAATTTTGACCTGAAGGAAGAGGTCCTTGCTGCATTCAACGAGGCCGGCATTTCGGTTCCGTTCCCCCAGATGGACGTTCACGTGGTGCAGTAAACAAAGGAAAAAGAAGGATGCGAAGGCATCCTTCTTTTTTACCTTTTTTGCGATTTTTTCGTACCGTTCTCCAGCTTTTGCAGTAAAACCGATAGCGGAAGAGCCAAGGTACAAGCCGCCATATTGCCTGCCGCATGCAGCGCATCCCACGGGAGACCTGTCAGGATCCAGGCCACGGTGGTCGGAGCATCCATCTTGAAAAAGAGCGCCTGCGCCGGCGCGTAAAGCGTGCCGTAGGCCATGCCGTGTACGCCGCCGATGAGGATGCAAAGGGTCACGAAAAGCCATTTGGGGCATTTGCGCGGCAGCAGCATCGTCAGTACCCACACGGGCAGCCAGATATACAGGTAGGGGATCCACCAGACGTTAAAGCCGCCGTACACGCCGGTGAGCAGCACAAAGAGGTAAATGGGGATCAACGCCTTGGCGCGATAGACGCGCGTATAGACGATGATAAAGAGGGCTACAAAATGAATGTTCGGCGCCCATTCCATCAGCAGCTTGGAGCAAAAAAGCAGGGTGCCGAGCATGGCAAAAACCGTCATTTCTCGCACCGTTAGCCACCTTTTTGACGCTTTCCGTGCAGGTGGGGGCGCAGACGGTTCCGTCGCCTGCGCCGCTTTTTGATCAGTAACTTTCTTTGACAAGCTCATAGTGTTCGCCATCGGCGATGGGGGTGGTGTCCACACCGGTCATGGAATAGGCGCCATCCTTGTAGAGCGCCCAATAGGTGCGATCTGCTTCGCTGACGGTAATGCCGTTGACGGAGGTTATGAATATGCCGTATGCGCCTTCCTTTCCCTCGATCAGGTCGTGCTCTGCCAGCGCTTCTCCCAAAAACGCCTTGTCGGTCTTGATGGTAAAGGTCAGCGACTGCTGGTCTGCCTTGACCTCCACCTCAATGGTCTTGGCACCATTGCCGAAGCTCTTGTCGGAGAGGTAGGTGGCACTTTCCCAGGAGCCGCTTTTTTCTACGTCGGCGCAGGCGACTAGGGATACGACCGTCAGCAAGGCCAGACAGATGAGCAGAATTTTTGATACCGTTTTCATTTTTTCTTCCTCTTTTCGTAAAAATTTACAAAAAGAATGAATGTAAAAACGCCCTCCACAGCTGCCGTGGCAACCGAGAGAGCGCGACGAAAGACGATGACGGAACTTCACCGAACTTCCCGCAAGCGCCCTCCATTTGCCCGAGAGGCTTTTACGGCACAGGACGATGAGCATTCCGGCTGACGCGCTATGGCGCGATCACGGCAATGGCTGTTGTGGCGGATTTGCACCGCACTTTCCTCATCTTCGCCCGGGGAGACCCCGACCGACAGCGCGGTGAGCGGAGCTCCCACGCCGAACTGTGTTTCATTGATTTTGTAAGTCTATTATAAAAAATAACTGTTATTTTGTCAAGTGCTTTAACGGATTTTAGTTGGACTTGGTATATAAAAGGGCATCCGCTGCCGACGGCGGATGCCCGTTGCTTTATAAATTATAAATCTTTATTATTTCGTTCTGTCAACACATATTGGGGGTTCTGTATCAAAATGCCGTTTTGGGTTGCAACAATTTCCACTTTGCCCCAAAGGCCATAACGGTCCCGCAATTCTTTGGGAATAACAATTCTTCCCAGTTTGTCAAATTCCTTTATTATGCCAATCATCATTACCCACCTCTTATCGTTTTAATTGCACGTCTGTTCTTCAAAACTTAATATGGGGATTATATCCCCTTATCAAAAAAGATTATAACCCCCATAATAATATTTGTCAAGGGGGTGTGAAAATGATTGTGTTTGATAAATTGTGGGAAACGATGCGTGAAAAGGGCATCAGCACTTATGTATTGCGCGAAAAGTGTGGAATTGATAGCAAAACCGTGCGCCGTCTACGATCAAACGATAACATTGAAACCAAAACGCTTGCCAAGCTTTGTGCTGTATTGAACTGCAGACTTGAGGACATCGCCGAATACGTTCCAAACGAAAAATAAAAAGAGCGAGCTTGCTTAGAAACACTCTCTCTTTACTGTTGGCAAAGCTTTCGTTGTTGCAAAAGTGAAGTTGCTTTGCGATAAAGCCCGTGCTATCGCACGAGAAAAGTGAAGCTTGCCCACTTTGCCAAATTCAAAAACTCATTATTCGCAGAGCAAACTTAGTTAGGCGTGTTCTTCATAAGGATAACACGCCTATACGGAGGATATTTCGATCCTATAAAAAGGGCATCCGCTGTCGACGGCGGATGCCCTTTGCTTTTTTGACTAATGGTTTTTGCTTTGCCTAAAACTTAGGCACTTTTGTTCATTGGCGTATCCTCCTTATAAACCGTCTTTGGCGGTGATGAAGGGTATCGTCATAATTTGCAAATTATTGATCCTTTGGTTGATGATTAGCCGAAGTATCTCTGAAGCAGGCCCTCGAATGCCTTGCCGTGGCGAGCCTCGTCGCGTGCCATCTCGTGAACGGTGTCGTGGATAGCATCCAGGTTCAGCTCCTTTGCCATCTTGGCCAGCTCAAACTTGCCTGCGGTTGCGCCGTTCTCGGCCTCAACGCGCATTTCCAGGTTCTTTTTGGTGGAGTCGGTTACGACCTCGCCCAAAAGCTCAGCGAATTTTGCGGCGTGCTCAGCCTCCTCATAGGCTGCCTTCTCCCAGTAAAGGCCGATCTCGGGATAGCCCTCGCGGTGAGCAACTCTTGCCATAGCAAGATACATACCGACCTCGGTGCACTCACCCATAAAGTTTGCGCGCAGACCCTCAAGAATAGCCTCGGGAGCGCCGCTTGCAACGCCTACAACGTGCTCAGCTGCCCAAGCTCTCTCGGTCTCCTTGACCTCGTTGAACTTTTCGGCAGGAACCTTGCACTGGGGGCATCTTTCGGGGGCAGCATCGCCTTCGTGAACATAACCGCAAACGGAACATACAAACTTTTTCATATCAAAGATCTCCTTTTTTTATGTTGAATTTTCCGGTCGGTGATGTCACTCGACCGCATCTGCTTTTTAGATTGATTCTATTTTAGCATACTTTTTTGAAAATTGCAATAGGTTTTTCGAAAAAATTAGAAAAATTCTAAAAAATTTTTTGAGGGGATATTTTCCGAGAATAATTGCATTTCAAATAAAGATATGATACAATGAAATTGTATCCCTATATCCATGAAAGGAGAATGTGATATGAGAAATTGGAAAAGAAGACTTTTGGCTATGCTTTTGGCAATGCTGATGATCCTTCCGCTACTGGTCGCCTGTGATGAGGGCGAGGATCCGCCTCCTGAAGGCGGCCCTGATGACGGTAAGACCGAAAGCACCGAAAAGGAGATCGACATCTATTTCATTGCAGGTCAGTCCAATGCGGCCGGATCCACCGTTATCAAGAATGCTGACGAGATCTATGCCGATTATCCCGAGCTGAAGACCGGCACCAACCCTTACATTCTGTATGCGGGTAACTCTGCCGGCAATAGCCCGAACAATACGGTGACCTATGATTGGGGCAGTGTAAAGCTTGGCCTTGGTGCCAGCAGCACCAAGATGGGTCCCGAGGTCGGTATGGCCAAGGAGCTTTCTAAGTATTATAATGCCGAGACAGGCAAGGTCGCCGGCATCATCAAATATGCCCACGGCGGCACCGGCCTTGCCAACACCGAGGCCAACGGCAACCGCGACGGCAACTGGTCTCCCCCTTCCTACTCCGAGCATGACCCCGACGATCCCGATCTTGCCTACAAGGGCTTCCTTTACCGTGGCTTTGTGGAGGAGGCAGAGAAGCGCCTTTACGAGCTGAAGGAAATGGGCTATACCAAGATCAATATCAAGGGTCTGTACTGGATGCAGGGTTGTAACGATACCTGGCGTTACACCACCGGTGAGTCCACCTCCTCCAAGAGCTCTCGTTGGTATCCGGCCGCATTCGCGTGCCTGGTGACCGACTGGCGCAACGATCTCAAGGAGATCATGCGTGACCTGCAGGGCAACTACGGCGGCGCACAGGATATGCCATTCTTCATCGGCACGATTTCCAGAACCTACCGTCTGGATACCGGCGTGGCTGCAACCGAGGCCAGAAACCTGCCTTTTATTGCGATGCAGAAGAAGCTGGCCGAGGACAATGCGAACTGCTACATTATAGATAATTCTGTCTATGATGTAATGGTCTGGGATGAAGCGAAAAACGAGGCGGTCGTCGTACCCGGCGGTACGGATAGTGCGCACTGGGGTCAGGCGGACTGCTATCAGATCGGCAAGAACGTGGGCGCCAAGCTGCTTGACGTTTGCACCGATTATCAGGCTTAAAACAAAAAAGAACACGGTTTTGCAAACCGTGTTCTTTTTTTGCGTTATTTTCTTTCTTTCAAAGGAATGTACTCCTGCCGCTCGGTGATGCACTTGTAGGCAGGACGGATGATCTTTTTCGCGGTGGCGTATTCCTCGATGCGGTGGGCACACCAGCCGGAAACGCGGGCGATGGCGAACAGGGGGGTATACATGCAGGTGGGGATGTTCAGCATCCGGTAGATAAGACCGGAGTACAGATCCACGTTGGCACACATCTCGCGGTTCACGCCCTTATAGCGGCGGAAGACCTCGGGGGTCAGGCGCTCGATGCTCTCCAGCAGGGCAAAGTCATCACCGTAGCCCTTCTTTTCTGCCAGATCGCGGGCGTGCTTCTTCAGCATCACCGCACGGGGATCCGACTTGGTGTAAATGGCGTGGCCCATACCGTAGATCAGGCCGGAGTGGTCGTTGGCCTCACCGCGCAGGATCTTGGCCAGGAATGCCATCATCTCCTCATCGTCCTTGGGATCGTGCACGTTCTCCTTGATGCAATCGAACATCTCCTGCACCTTCAGGTTGGCACCGCCGTGACGGGGGCCCTTCAGCGAGCCGATGGCTGCGCCGATGGCCGAATAGGTGTCGGTGCCGGAGGAAGAAAGCACGCGGCAAGCAAAGGAGGAGTTGTTTCCGCCGCCGTGCTCGGCGTGGATCACAAGGCAGAGGTCCAGCAGTCTGGCCTCCTCCTCGGTGTACTGCTTGTCGGGGCGGAGCATACGCAGAAAGTTTTCAGCGGTAGCAAGACCTTCCTTGGGATTGTGCAGGTTCAGGCTATGGCCGCCGTAAACGTTGCGGTAGACCGCATAGGTGTGCGCGGCGATCACCGGCAGACGGGCAACCAGCTGCATGCTCTGGCGGATCATATTGGCAAGACTGGTCTCGTCGGGATTGTCGTCATAAGCATAGAGCGAAAGCACGCCGGTGGCCAACTTGTTCATGATCGAGGGCGTGGGCGCCTTCATCAGAATATCCTCATCAAAGCGCGAGGGAAGTCTGGCGTAGCGATCCAGCAGGGTGGTGAAGCGCGTGAGCTGCTCGGCGGTGGGAAGATGGCCGAAGAAGAGCAGATAGCAGCACTCGGCAAAGCCGAAGCGCCCCTCCTTTACAAAGTTTTCACACAGATCGCTCATGCGGTAGCCGCGGTAGTACAGGCGGCCGTCAACGGGGGTGCGCTCACCCTCATCAATGATATAGCCGTGGGCGTTGCAGATACGGGTAACGCCGGCCATTACGCCGGTGCCGTCCGGCTCGCGCAGGCCGCGCTTTACGCGGTAGTTGTCGAAGGTGGAGCTGGGGATCTGGTACTCTTTTTGCGATACGGCAACGAGCTCCTCCAGGATCTCGGCATTCTCGGCATCAAACGTATCGTTTATATTCAAATGCGTCATGGGATAACACCTCTCTTTTGGCGGTTTGAAAGCGCAAATCTTTTCCTATTTCAATAAGTTCTTATTATTATATCACAAGGGAGAGGATTTTGCAAGACGCAAATCAAAAAATTTCATTGTTTTTGGTATTCCCCCCGAAAAACCGCTTTTTCACGGGGGTTTACTTAGATCCAATGGTGCTTTTTGAAAATTTTTATGCAAATCAGCGTTACCGCGGCACACAAAAGCACCACCATAGGATAGCCAAAGCGCCAATGCAGCTCGGGCATGGCGGTAAAATTCATGCCGTACCAGCCAACGATCAGTGAGAGGGGAAGAAAGATGGCGGAAAGCACGGTAAAGGTCTTCATGATGGCGTTCATCCGTTGATCCAGCATCGATTGATATGCCTCGCGGAGCTGCCCCAGCTGCTCGCGCAGGGTGGAAACGGTACGGGAAAGCCGCTCGGCGCGGTCAGCAAAGCGTCGCAGCGCACGCGCCTCGCCCCGCACCAACAGGCGGTTCTCGTCCTCGGCCAACGAGGTGGCGATCTCGCATAGCTGACCGTAGTAATTGTGCAGCAAAAGCAGATACTGCTTGTGATGCAGCAGGCGGATGATAAAATCATCTTCGCCGCCAAGCGTATCTCGCAGCACCTCCTCCTCGAGCCCCGAAAAGGTGAACTCCAGCTCCTCCAAAAGCCGTGCGTCCCCTTCGATCAGCGTATCCAGAAAGGCGGCGATCAGCTGTCCCTTGCCGGCGGAGGGCTGGCACCGCCCTATGGCGGCCTCCAGCCCCCGTTGCACGCTGCCGTCGCTATCCCGGATGTCTACCACCAAAAAACAGCTTTTTTGCAGATAAAGTGCGATGCAATCCTCACCGGTCTCGCCGCCGGCGGTGCGCTTGACGGTAGCAAAGCTGACCTGCTCACCTACCTCTAAGCTATTGCGAAAATAGCGCACCTCCTCGCGGCATTGGCGCAGAGTGTCCGGGGGCAGGGAAAGGCGTGGTGCTACTGCCTCCAGTTCCTCCACCGTCAGCATTCCCACAAGGAGGCGGATCTCGCGCCCCAGCAGGGCGGGATCCGGCATATCCCCCGTAACGGTATGGTTTTTTTCGGAAAAACAATAAAAAATCATAGGCGCACCTCCCCCTTTAGTATGGCTCTGTATTGGCAAAATAGCCGTGCGCCGTAAAAGTCGCGATCCCTCTTGACATTCTATGTGGATTGGACTACAATAATAGGGTATTATGTTAAAAAGGGATGATCGTGTGAAAAAAGAAGGAGCCGGATGGTTCTTACGGGGTATGCGTGACGGCCTTCCCATCGCACTTGGCTATTTTGCTGTAGCCTTTGCGCTCGGCATCAATGCCATGCGAGCGGAGATGACTGCGTTTCAGGCGGCCTTAATGTCCTTTCTCAATGTGACCTCTGCGGGTGAAGCGGCAGGCATTGCACTGCTTGGCGTCGGCACCACCTATGTGGAGCTGGCCTTTACCCAGCTGGTTATCAATATGCGGTATCTGCTGATGTCCTGCTCGCTCTCGCAAAAGATCGCGCCCGAGACCTCGATGCTGCACCGTTTCCTTATCGGTTACGGCGTGACGGATGAGATCTTTGGTATTTCTATGGCGGTAGAGGGCAGACTGCGGCCTGCCTACAGCTACGGAGCCATTGCGGTGGCGGTGCCGGGCTGGACACTTGGCACGCTGCTCGGTGCGCTGCTGGGCAATGCCCTGCCGGCAAGAGCGGTCAGCGCGCTCAGCGTGGCATTGTATGCCATGTTTCTTGCCATTATTCTGCCCCCTGCACGCAAAAGCCGTGTGATCGCCGGTGTTGTGGTGATCTCGATGGCGGCCGGCGCAGGGCTGCATTACCTGGTCAAGGGGCTTTCCTGGAGCTGGTTTACCGACGGCTTCCAGATCATCTTCCTCACCGTGGCGATCGCTGCGGTAGCGGCGCTGCTGTTCCCGGTCAAGGAAACACAGGAGAAGGAGGAGGTGAGCGAAAATGGTGAATAATATCTATTTCGCCATTTTGCTGATGGCATTGGTCACCTACATCATCCGTGTGCTGCCCTTGGTGCTGATCCGTCGGGAGATCACCAATCGCTTCGTGCGCTCCTTCCTTTACTACGTGCCCTACGTTACGCTTGCGGTAATGACCTTTCCCGCCATTTTGTTTGCCACCAATGTGATCTGGTCGGCGCTGGCTGCGCTGCTGGTGGCGGTGGTGCTCTCGCTGCTTCGATGCAAGCTCCCCGTGGTGGCATTGGCTGCCTGCGTCACGGTCTTTCTCGTAGAGCTGATCCCTTTTGCGTGAGAAAAAAGACCCGATTTGCGTGAAACTGCCCAAAACCGAACATTTTTTCATCTTTTTATTAATATAAATAAGAAAAAATTGCCTAAAATCAAAAAAACTCTTGACAAACACCCGGGCATCCGTGTATAATAAACGATGTCACTGTAAAAAGCGTCCATTGGGTCACTGTCCGATACGCTTCCGAATCCAAATATCAAGGAGGTGCCACTATGCTCAGAACTTATCAGCCCAAAAAGCGTCAGAGAAAGAAGGAGCACGGTTTCAGAAAGAGAATGAGAACTGCTGACGGCAGAAACGTTCTTAAGAGAAGACGTGCAAAAGGCAGAAAGAGACTGACCTACTAATTTCAATCGGTCTCACTTGCTCACATAGAAGGATGACCGATGATGCAGTTCCGCTCATCGGTCATTTTTCTCGAAAGAAAATAGCGGCGCGATGCTACGTTGCTCCTCGCAGCCGAACTCGACGTACGGCAAGTACGCCGTCGTCCGCCTGCTGCGGTGCGCCTTGCCTCGCTTGCTCTTTTCTTCCGAGATGAGAAGCGGCGCGATGCTACGTTGCTCCTCGCAGCCGAACTCGACGTACGCTAAGTACGCCGTCGCCCGTCTGCTCCGGTGCGCCTTGCCTCGCTTGCTCTTTTCTTCCGAGATGAGAAGCGGCGCGATGCTTTGTTGCTCCTCGCAGCCGAGCTTGCCGTACTCCAAGTACGCCATCGTCCGCCTGCTGCGGTGCGCCTTGCCTCGCTTGCTCTTTTCTTCCGAGATGAGAAGCGGCGCGATGCTTTGTTGCTCCTCAGCCGAGCTTGCCGTACGCTAAGTACGCCGTCGCCCGTCTGCATGCAAAAGCAAGAGCTGCGGTGCTGCCGGATCCCGGATCCGGACAAGCGGTGTGAGCAAAAACACAAAAACCCGGACACGTTGCGGGAATTTTCGCACAAAAAAGAAAAAAACAACACAAACGGAAGCAAAAGGTACAGGATTCATGAAAGAGTATGCGATCAAAGAACACCATCTTTACAACAAGGCGTTTGCCAAGGGGCAGCGCGCTGTGGGCAAGCTGGTGGCGGTATACGTGCTGCGCGACTATGCCGCGCGGCGATTACGCGAGGCCAATCCGCAAAAGCAATATCTCAATCGTGTGGGACTTTCGGTCGGCAAAAAGATCGGAGGTGCCGTGCAGCGCAACCGCGCCAAGCGGCTGCTGCGCGAGGGCTACCGCGCCGTAAAGGCAGCGGGGGTCAAGTCGGGATTTTTGGTGATCCTGGCGGCGAGAGAGGAGATCAGAGAAAAGAAGGCGCAGGATGTCACGGCAGAAATGCTGCGGCTCTTCCGTCGCTTGGAAATGATCCCGCAGGAGACGGTATGAAGCATCTTTGTATCCTACTGATCAAATTTTACAGAAGGTTTATATCTCCCCACAAGGGCGGCTCCTGCTGTCGGTTTGTGCCCAGCTGCTCCGCTTACGCGATGGAGGCCTTTCAAAAGCGAGGCTTTTTTGTCGGACTGGTCCTGACCGTTTGGCGGATATTGCGCTGCAATCCCCTTTGTGTGGGCGGCTATGACCCGGTACCGGAGCGAGGCTTGCGCTATAAGGGCTCTCGGGAGATACCGATCGACGATGAAAACGTAGATCTGTGCGACTGTCACAGTCAGCCGGATCCTTGCCGGGAAGACGACGGCAAAGGCGGCGAGCAGGCTGCTCACCGCAACGAAGAAGCGTCTTACACCAAGGACAGCGAAGAAAACTGACTTCGTTAAGTCCTGCATTGATGACCGTTGAAAGGAATGTATCAATGAAAAATACGAAAATTTTCAAAAGAGCATTTGCTCTTTTGCTGGCTGTTCTGCTTCTGACGATCAGCCTGGTCTCCTGCGGTGGCGGCTCTGTTGCGCTCGACACCAAGCTGGTAGACGAGGATGAGGGAAATGCTGTTAAGTATTTCTCCCGCATTCTGAAAATGGATGAGACCGCACGGCAGAATTTCGTTGCCGCCTTCCGCGGATACAACGTATATAAGGAAGGCTTCAACGATGCCGAGGTGGATCCCACCAAGGCCGTGGCCGTGGATATGACCGCAGCCAGAGGCGTGCTGGTGCTTTGTGCCCCTGCCGAGGTGACCGCGATCGCCGGTCTTACCCCCGAGCAGGTGCTGGATGTGATCTACTGGGTCAACCTGCCGGATGACCAGTGGAGCGCCAAGATCGCTGCCGAGACCAACTGGGCAGAGAATACCATCTACCGACTTGCCAATGCGGCACGCGGCCAGAAGGACGCCCTGAACGCCAGCAAGCTTTACGTTACCGCAAACGATATCGTCTCTCTCCCCAGCGAGAGCGGTAATAACACCCCCACCTTCACCTATTACAAGGAGAACGGCGAGGCCGTGTCCGTAGCCCTTTCCGGCGACGGTATCGTGCTGGCAGTAAATATGACCGCTGCCAGAAAGGCACTGGAGGGTCTGCGCCCCACCGATCCCATGCATGCCGAGCGCTTTGATGAGTGGAAGAACGCTCTGAGTGCCGAGCAGGTCGGCCTGATCGTCGGCACTATGCGTGAGAACGCCAATATGGGCAAGGACGGCTTCCCCCAGATCCTGTTGGTATGGGTAGGTAAGTTCCTTGGTTGGATGACCAAGAACCTTTCCTTTAATAATTATGTGATCGGCCTGCTGTGGTTTGCCATACTGGTTGAGCTGCTGCTCATCTACTTCGGCATCAGACAGCAGAAGAACTCGATCAAGCAGGCAAAGCTCTCTCCCAAGGAAAGAGCGATCCGCAAAAAGTACGCCGGTCGTACCGACCAGCCCTCGATGCAGAAGATGCAGCAGGAGATCCAGAAGCTGTATCAGGATGAGGGCTTCAATCCTATGGGCGGCTGCCTGCCTTTGCTCATTCAGATGCCTATCGTGATCTTCCTGTATCAGATCGTGATCGATCCCCTGCGTTATATGCTGGGTATGGGTCCCGATTACTCCGCAAATCTGGCAAGATTTGCACAGACCTCCCGTGCCGCAGGCGGTCTTGGCCTTGGCGCAGATGCCGCTAAGCGCGGTACCATCGAGCTGCTTACCAAGATCCAGGAGAGCGGTAACTGGGGCGCTATGAAGAGCTTCAGCTACTTCTCTAATGCCGTTGAGGTGCACGATGCGCTGAACGTTGAGCTGCTGCCGAACTTCAGATTCCTCGGTATGAATACCGGCTTTGTGCCTACCGCACAGCTTTGGCCCTTGATCCTGGTGCCGATCCTGACCTTTGTCGCTTACTTCCTTAGCATGAAGGTCACTCGCAAGCTGAGCTATCAGCCTGCGGCCCAGCAGGATCCCCAGATGGGCTGCTCCAACAAGATGATGGATATCACCATGCCTCTGATGAGTGTGTATATCGCCTTCATCACGCCCGCCGCTATCGGTATCTACTGGATCTTCAAGTGCCTGATCGGTATGCTCAAGCAGTTCATTCTGCATAAGGCAATGCCGATGCCCACCTTTACGGAGGAGGATTACAAGCGCGCTGAAAAGGAAATGAAGGCCAAGAGCAAGGGCAAGAGCGACGCAGCGCTGGCCGCTGCTGATGACGGCCGCGTTTATCGCTCGCTCCATCATATCGACGATGAAGACGACCTGCCCCCCAAGGGCTCTCTCGATAACACGACCGCCGATGACGAAGAAGAGTAATGATCAAGTGAGGAAAAGACTGTGAAAAAAGAGTTAATCGTAACCGCAAAGAGCCAGGAGGAGGCCGCCGCCAAGGCCGTTGCCGAGCTGGGCGCTCCCAATGCAGAGGCTCTGGAATGTACTGTGATCGAGGCTCCCAAGAAGGGCTTCCTGGGTATTGGCGCCGCCCCCGGCAAGTATGCGTTCAGCTACACCCTGAAGGGCGCCGAGGTCGCCTATGACTTCATTAAAAATTTAGTAGACAGCATGGGGCTGGATGCCAAGGTAACTCTCTCCGACGGTGAGGGTGACAACAAGCTGATCCGCGTGGACGGCGAGAGCGCCGGCGTGCTGATCGGTCATCACGGTGATACGCTGGATTCTCTCCAGTACCTGGCAAATCTGGCCGCCAACAAGAAGGTGGCAGGCGAGAAGCGCGAGTTCTGCCGCGTGACTGTGGACGTAGAGAATTATCGTCTGAAGCGTGAGGATACCCTCCGCGCTCTGGCTCGCCGTATGGCAGACAAGGTCCTGCGCTACAAGAAGAGCGTGATGCTGGAGCCTATGAACCCCTATGAGCGTCGCATCATCCACTCTGAGGTACAGAAGATCGAGGGCGTTTCCACCAACTCGATCGGCAGCGAGAACAACCGTAAGGTCGTGCTTTACCTGGATGAAGAGGTCGCTGCACCCGTAGCTGAGCCCCGTCGCGAGGAGTTTGGCGAATTTTAACAGATCCCACACCTGTGGGTGACCCGAACAAGGGAGAGCCTGCGGTATCCTAACCGTATGCCCTCCCTTTTTCACCCGAAAAGGAGGTTCTTATGCGTCGTTTTTTACCCCTTGTGCTTGTATGTCTGATGCTGGTGCCGCTGTTGTCTTTAACCGCAAGCGCTACCCCTACGCTGACGCTGCAGGTGGGAACGGATAGCACGTCACATGCGGCCGATCAGCCGCTGCCTGCTCCCGATGCACCCGAGGGGAAGGTGTTTGTCGGTTGGGCTGCAAGCGGTGTCCTGCTGCCCGCCAATGCCGTTTACAGCGGCACCGAGCCTGTCACGCTGACAGCCCTGTTTGTGGGGATGGAGACCGAGGGAGAGGTGCGCCTTGGCGAAAAGAAGGGCCTGCGCTTTCTCACCGAGATCAATAAGGCAGACCTGCAGGCGCTGCAGGCCTACACCACGCCCGCTTACGGTACGCTGATCGCGCCGCTTTCCTATGTGCAGGCGGCGGGCGGCGTGCTGACCCCTGCGGCCCTTGCCGCAGCCGGCAAGAGCAAATATCTGGAGGCGAAGGCCGACACGTTTTTGGCGGAAACCGATACCGTTTACGTGCTTTCCGGCTCTGTGGTCTCGCTGCTGGCAAAGAATTATAAGCAGTCCTACTGCGGTGCCGGCTACCTGCAGATCAGCTATACCAACGGGCAGACCGCCTATGTGGCAGCCACGCCCTCTGCGGCCGTCATACCCTACGATACGGCACTTTCCGCTCACGGCGACCGCACCGAAACGGCGGATGCGACTCATATCCATCAGGTAGGGGATCGCTATTCGCCCTATACCGCCGAGGAGCTGCGCTATTTCTCCAACATCCTTTCCGGCTGTGTGGATCTCTCCTACTGGATGAGCAGCAAGCCGATTACGTTGGAGCGCGCGGATGCGTATCATCAGCTGCCCTACACGGCGACCTTTGATAACGAGAGCGAGAGCGTGGTGCTGACCGTGACCGCTGGCAGCGACTTCCGCTTTGACAAGCATTTTTGTCAGCTGCTGTTGGACGGCTATCTTACCTCGGATGGCTGGAACAAGCTTAATCTGACGGTGGGCGAGGACGGCAGGACCCTGGCGGTCAAATACCGCGAATTTACCGATTTGGAGTAAGCTATGTTGCATTTTTCCGATACCGTTGCCGCCATTTCCACACCTCGCGGAAAGGGCGGTATCGCCGTGATCCGCATTTCCGGCCCGGATACCGCCGCCGTGCTCGGCAGAGTGTTCCGGGGCAAGCGGGATCCCGTTTCGCATCCGCGCCACGCCTGCTTTGGGCAGATTGTGGAGGGGGAACGCGTGCTGGATGAGGGGCTGGCGATCTACTTTCCGGCGCCCCACTCCTTTACGGGTGAGGACGTAGCCGAGCTTTCCTGTCACGGAGGTGCGTTGCTCACCGAGACTGTGCTTGGCGCTGTGCTGGCGGCAGGTGCCGCCGCAGCGCCTGCCGGGGAGTTTACCAAGCGTGCGCTGCTGAACGGCAAGATCACGCTATCTGCTGCCGAGGCGCTGGGCGCTATGTTGGAGGCGGCCACTACCGGGCAGATGACTCTGGCACGAGGCGGTATGGCCGGCAAGCTTTCGGCAGCCGTCAGTGAGCGTTTTGAGCGGTTGACCGCTTTGTTGGCAGATGCCTATGCGAAGATCGATTTTCCGGATGAGGATCTGAATACGATGAGCCGCGAGGAGCTGACCGAGGCGCTGATCGAGGAACGGGCGCATATCGAGGCGCTGCTTGCTACCTACCGCACCGGACACGCGGTGGCGGAGGGCATTTCCACCGTGATCTGCGGCCCCGTGAACGCGGGCAAATCCACCCTATATAATGCGCTGGTGGGCAGAAACGCCGCCATCGTCACCGACGTGGCGGGTACTACCAGAGATATCCTTACCGAGACTGTGGCGCTGGGCACCGTGACCCTGCGGCTCTATGATACCGCAGGCCTGCGGGAGACCGATGATGCCGTGGAGGGCATCGGTGTGGAACGGGCGAAGGAGGCCATGCAAGAGGCCGAGCTGATCCTGGCGGTGTTGGATGCCACTAAGCCCTTGGGAGAGGCGGAAAGCGCCTTTTTGGCCGAGCTGGAGCGCTTGCCCGGCACCGTGATCCTGCTGCTGAACAAAAGCGAGCGGAAAAGTGCCTTGCAGGCAAAAATGTTTGAAAATTTTGAACACGTTTTGCAAATTTCGGCACAAAGTGGAGAAATATCCGCCCTGCGCGAGCTGGTAGAACGGCTGTATCTGTGTGACGGCATCTCTCTTTGGGAGGATGCGGTAGTCTCCAATGCGAGACAGTACGGCGCTCTTTCCCGTTGCGCCGAAGGGCTGGCTGTCGCCATCGACTCTCTGCAGGGGGGCATCCCGTTGGACGCCGCCTGTGTGGATGCGGAGCTGGCGCTGCAGGCCTTGGGTGAGGTGGACGGCAGAGCGGTGGATGAGGAGATCGTTGCCTCTATCTTTTCCCATTTTTGCGTTGGGAAATAACATAAAAAACCAAGGGCAACCCGAAACGGGGTTGCCCTTGGTTTTTGTGTTTTTTACAGCGCCGCGATCAGGGCGGCGTATTTGGGCAGCAGCCAATCGTAGGCCTCCTCAGAGAAGTGATGGTTCTCGGGCAGACCCAGCACCACGCCCTCATCCACCCAGGCAAGCTGATTTGGATTAAAGAAGGAAATACCGGCGTTATAGTAGTTGTTAAAGCAGGGGATGGAATAGATGCGGCACATCTCCTCCATGGCCAGCACGTAGTCGATGTCCGAAAGTCCCAGCTCGTTCTTGGAGGGCCAGCGGTTGTAGTTGGTCATAAAGAGGATCTTTGCCTTGGGATACTTGGCGGTAAGCCCCAGGATCATCTGTCGCAGCGCACCCTTGAAGGTGGTGGGATCGGTATCCTCATTTGTGCCGATCGGCACCGAAAGGCGCTTGTCATTGGCACCGCCCAGCACCACTACGTAGTCAGCGTTATCCTTCATATCCGCATAGCGCTCGCACATAGGGGGAACCTTGGGCTCGCGATCCTGCTTTGCCAGGGTGTTACCGTTTTTGCCGTAGTTGTAGACGTACATACCGTAAACGGTGGCCATTTTGTTGACCCAGGTGTAGGCCTTGCCCAGCTTGTTGCCCTCAAAGAGAGAGTCGCCGATGGCGACCAGGGTCTTGCCCTTCAGATGCTCATACATAATAAGATCCTCACATTCTTCTGATTTTTTGATAAAGCGGTGTTGCGCGCTGATAGGCGTTGATCACGGCATCTACCTGATCGGCAGTTTCGGTGGTAAAGAGAAAATGACCGTTGGAAAGTCCTGCGCCCATAAGCTCCCGGGGGCGGTCGCTCATAACGGTAGGATGACTGTTATAGATCACGCTCCGATGGCTGCCCGGCAGGCGCAAAACGGGGAATTTCTCGCCCCGTCTGTCCACTAATCGAACCTTTCCTGCATCGCAGGCCGTGCAACCGCCAAGCTCGCGCCCGGCGCATTTTTCCAGCAGCATCAGCGGCAGACTTCCATAGATCACGGCGCGCCGCGCGCCGCCGATATCACGCATCTGTGGCAGGGTCAGCTCAGGAGAAAGCAGCAGATCGGTCATACCGTTTGCCAGATAGTCGGCAGCGGCATAGCTGTTGCAGATATTCAGGCGCAGATCTCCATGGGGAATAAGGCCTGCGGCCTTGACCGCGGCCAGGTGCCCAATGTTGCTCACAAGAGCGTGTTTTGCACCCCGTTCGGTGGCTTTTTGCAGCATTTTGGTGATGTCCGGCCACTCGTGATCCATGATCACCGGTGGGATCGCCACGCTGTCGGTCAGCGCGGCGGCACGGTCGTCATAAAGGGCCAACGGCAGGTAGCAGCGCGCAAAATAATGGCGTGCCTTCGGCGTGAGCTGCGCAAGGGAGGTAAAGCTGGCCGTGGGGGCGGTTGCCGTGCCCTGCAGCTGTGGCAGAGGCGGCAGCTGCGCGGCCGATGCTCTTTGCTCTGTTTCCAATGCAGCCAAGGCCGCGCGGCGCAGCGCGTTGAGTCGGGAGACAGGCATCATCAGTCCTGCATCCACGTCGATATCGGTTTCAGCTACCGTATAAGGTGTGCCGCCAAAGCGGCAAAGGTTTTTAGAGACAGCGGCGGCATCCATTGGTGCGTTTTGCGCCACAAGGGGAATATCCCCCGTAACGGTAACGGTTTTCTCGCCTTTTTGCAGCGTGAGCGCTACCGGCTCGTTTGCCTTCATCCGAAAGCGCAGGGCGAGGGGTACAGGTGGGAGTGTGATCGTGGTCTCCTTGGAGGCGCTTTGTTGCTTGTCCGCCTCGGTGCGTACGCCCAGCATCTCGCGGCCGACTTTTCCCTTGAAGTAGCCGTCGGTAAAGCCGGAGCGGGAAAAGATGGCGGCAAGAGCTGCCATTTCACGGTCGGTGGCGGCACGCCGCTCGTCCAGCAGGCGACGATAGATCGAGACCACCTCATATACGTATTGCGGTGATTTCAGGCGTCCCTCGATCTTCAGCGAGTCGATGCCGTTCTCAATGAAAAAGGGGATTTCGCGCGCGAGGCAGAGATCCTTTAGAGAAAGCGGATATTTTCCGTTTGCATCCGGCAGGCGGCAGGGCTGGGCACATTCGCCCCGGTTTCCGCTGCGGCCTCCCACCAGCGAGGAAAAGAGACATTGACCTGAGTGTGATACGCAAAGCGCGCCGTGAATGAAGATCTCGATCTCGGTATTGCTCTCTCTTTTGATGGTGGCGATGTCTGCGGCAGAAAGCTCTCGGGCAGGCACTACGCGGCAAAAGCCGCGTTCTGCCAGGGCCCTTGCGCCGGCGGCATTGTGTGCCGAGCATTGGGTGCTGGCGTGCAGCGGCAGCAGAGGCAATGCCTGTCGTAAAACGGCGGCAGCGCCGAGATCAGCCACGATCAATGCATCAACACCGGCCAGGTATGCCTTTTCGGCGGCGACCAGAAAGGCAGGCATCTCGCGATCGGTGATCAGCGTGTTAAATGTCATATAGGCCTTGACCCCATAGGCGTGGCAAAGGCGGATGGCGGCCTCCGTGGCCTCATCGTCAAAGTTCTGCGCACGCATACGGGCGTTGAAGGCGCCGCCACCGAAGTAAACGGCATCAGCGCCCGCTGCAATGGCGGCGCGCAGCGCCTCGGGTGAGCCGGCAGGGGCCAACAGCTCGGGCAAGGGTCTGTTAGCCATTGTAATTGTTCTTGCCCTCAAAATCCAGCATATCCGAAATGCGGGAGGGCTCGCTGATGGTGGGAACGGCACCCTCTGCGGTCGTGCCCTCCAACGGGTGACCGGTAGGAGGTGTAGGCCGGGCAGCAGGGCGAGGCGCGGTGGTCAGGATCTCGTTGAGGTCCATCTGCTCATATTTTTTGGTGGTCTGCTGCTCGTTTGGCGTGATCTCGATGGCAGGCTCGGCCTCATACTGTCCGTAGCTGGGGGAGGGTGCTCTGGTCTCTACGCACATAGCTGCCAGCCGCTCACGCAGCTCACGCACCTCGGTGAGGATAGAGAGCACCTGATCGTGCATACGGTCAGCGCGGGCGTTGGCCTCGCTGTTCTGGCGCACCAGCTTGGCGTTCAGCTGAAAAAGAGTCGCGTTATCCTGTAGCAGCGCATCATAGGCACCGCGGCTGACCTGCAGCTCGGCGCGCAGCGTCTCATTCTCGCCGCGAAGCAGGCTGGCCTCAAAATTGCCGCCGTTAGGATCGGAGGCGTGTACGAATTCCTCCAACTCCTTTAGTCTGGCCTGCAGATTGAGGCCTCTGGTGGCATAATCCAGCGCGGTCAGCAGAGCAGCCTCGGTCTTGGTACAGGAATGCGCCTTATCCGAGGTCAGAGCGCGGACCTGGCGATCCAGCATTGTAACGGCGGTATCCACCGTCTCCTGCTTCTCGTCGCAAACGATGTTCATCGGCACGTCGGCAACGGTAATGGCAAATTTTTGTCTCATAATGTTCTCCTTTCTCTTGCAAAGGGAGGATTTTGGGTGTATAATAGGAGCAACACCCCTGTTTTGGGTAACTTTACGGCTATTATAATATCATTATAATACATCGTAGCGATTTTTTCAAATATTTTTTTCAAAAGTGAGGCACTTTTTATGTCGGATCTTTCCAAATTCCGCCGCATCGTCGTCAAGATCGGCACCTCTACCCTGACACATGACGAAGGGCATCTGAATCTGCGCCGAATCGAGGCGTTGGTCAAGGTGCTGTCGGATTTCAAAAATGCAGGTCGCCAGGTGATCCTTGTGTCCTCCGGCGCGGTCAGCGCCGGTGTGGCAAAGCTCAGCACCCGTCGCCCGATCAACACCGCCGAAAAGCAGGCGATGGCCGCCATTGGCCAGAGTGAGCTGATGAAGCTGTATTCCCGCCTTTTCTCGGATTACGGTCATACGGTGGCGCAAATCCTGCTCACCAAGGATGTGATCGATCAGCCGGATCGCCGCGCCGCTGCCGAGGATACCTTCAGCACCCTGCTGGGACTTGGCTGCATTCCGATCGTCAACGAGAACGACTCGGTATCTACCGAAGGGTTGAATTTTGGCGGTAACGATACGCTTTCCGCGTACGTGGCGTTGGTCTGCCACGCAGATCTGCTGATCAATCTTTCGGATATTGATGGTCTGTATGATAAGGATCCTCGCAAGTTTGCTGACGCAAGGCTGATCCCCGAGGTGAGCGCTATTGATGATAGTGTGCTGGCTATGGCCGGCGGTGCCGGTACGGCGCGTGGCACCGGCGGTATGGCGACCAAGCTGCTGGCCGCCAAGATCGTGCTGGATCAGGGCATTCCGATGTTCATCCTGAACGGTCAGGATCCCACCGTGCTCTATGAGATCCTGGATGGCAACCGCGTGGGCACCTATTTCGCCGCGCGTTGATGCCCCGAAAGCAATAAAAAAAGACCCCCGTTCGGGGTCTTTTTTTATTGCTCCTTGGAGAAGGTCGTTGTGGCCTGGCGGAAGGCATCGTTGTCAAGACCGATGCTCATAACGTCCAGAGCGGTCTGCCAGGCTGCGGCGGTGCCCTCAATATTCAGCTTCAGCTGACGACTGCTATTGTTGGGAATCACATCGCCGAAGGCGCTGTCCTCCACCTTGGTGAGCAAGGGGGAAAGCATCACACGCTCCAGAGAGGCGCAGCTGCGAAAGGCCTCGGATTCGATCACGGTCACGCCGGTGCCGCCCGTTACCTCGCGCAGATTGGGGCACTCCGCAAAGCATTTGAAGGGAATGACCTGTAGCGTAGAGGGAAGAGATACGGATACCAGCGGTTGGAAATCGCGGAAGGCGTTTTCCGAAAGAGCGGTGATGCCCTCCCCGATCACGATCCGCGTGACCAGTACAGAGCCACCCTCCTTATCACTGCGCTCCACACCGGTCTTGCCACCGTGCTCATACCACGGCTGATCGTTGGGGATGTCGTAGTCGGGCAGAGCGCCGGAGCCCTTGACATACAGTACGCGGTCGGTATGGACCTCCCAGGTGATATCGGTGCCGCTGATGCTGCCCGAATTGAGTAGGGTGTCCTCCGGCTCCTGGGGGCCTGCAGGGGTCTCGGGATCGGTAGGATCGGTAGGGCCGTCATCAGGCGTGGGCTTGCAGGCTGCCAGGGTCAGCAGGAGCAAAAGCGCCAGAAGCAGCGCAAGGATCTTTTTGTGCATACAGTCTCCTTTTTCGGGAAAATCCCGATACGTATTTGAAAAATCGGGGCTTTGACGTAAATTTTGTCAAAACCCCGATGTGTTTTACTTGTCTTCCTCCACAACGGCAATGGAGAGATCCTCCAAAGCCTTGGGATCGGCGGGAGCGGGACAGCCGGACATCAGCTCGCTGGCGTTCTGCACCTTGGGGAAGGCGATCACGTCGCGCAGAGAGTCGGCACCGGTCATGACCATGGCCAGACGGTCCAGACCCATACCGGAGCCGCCGTGGGGCGGTGCACCGTACTTGTAAGCCTCCACCAGGAAGCCGAATTTCTTCTCAATGTCCTCCTTGGTAAGACCCAGGGCGTTGAACATCTTTTCTTGCAGCTGCCAGTCGGTGATGCGGATAGAGCCGGAAAGCAGCTCGGTGCCGTTCAGCACCATATCGTAGGCCTTGGCGCGGACCGAGCCGGGATCGCTCTCTAAGCTCGGCAGGCATTCCTCCATCGGCATCGTGAAGGGGTGATGCATGGCATCCCAATGCTGGGTCTCCTCGTTCCACTCGAAGAAGGGGAACTCGGTGATCCAAAGGAAGTTGAACTTGCCCTCGGGGATGAGGTCCAGCTTCTTGGCAACGATCTGGCGGAGTGCGCCGAGGGTGGGCAGCACTACCTTATCCTTATCGGCACAGATCAGCAGCACGTCGCCCTTCTCGAGGCCAACGGCGGCGTAAATGTCGGCAAGCTCCTGCTCGGTCATAAACTTGGCAAAGGAGCAGTTGGGGGCATCCTCTACCCAGCGCACATAGGCAAGGCCCTTGGCACCGATGCCCTTGGCGTGCTCGGTCAGCTTGTCGATCTCCTTGCGGGTCAGGGTCGCTGCCGCACCCTTGGCAACGATAGCGCGCACGCTACCGCCATTCTCAATAGCGGACTTGAATACCACGAACTCGGAGGATTTCACGGCCTCGGAGATGTTGATGATCTCCATGCCGTAGCGGGTGTCGGGCTTGTCCGAGCCGTATTTTTCCATCGCTTCGGCAAAGGTCATACGCGGCATGGGCAGCGGCACCTCAATGTTCAGGATCTCCTTGAAGGCTCTGGCGATAAAGCCCTCATTCATCTGCATGATGTCCTCCTGAGTGGCAAAGGACATCTCCAGGTCGATCTGGGTAAACTCGGGCTGACGGTCTGCGCGCAGATCCTCGTCGCGGAAGCAACGGGCGATCTGAATGTAGCGGTCAAAGCCGGAGAGCATCAGCAGCTGCTTGTAGATCTGGGGAGACTGGGGCAGGGCATAGAAGCTGCCCTTGTGTACACGGGAGGGGACCAGATAGTCACGGGCACCCTCGGGGGTGGCCTTGATCATCATAGGGGTCTCGATCTCGTAAAAACCGTTCTCGTAGTAGTACTCACGGGCAACGCGAGCGAGGTCGTGGCGCATCTTGATGTTGCGCTGCAGCTCGGGACGGCGCAGGTCGATATAACGGTATTTGAGGGCGGTCTCGTCCTTGGCGCGCTTGCTGTCCGAGACCTCGATGGGCGGGGTCTGGGCGGCGGAAAGCACCTTCAGCTCGGTGACGGCGATCTCGATGCCGCCGGTGGGGATGTTTTTATTCACGGCGCTCTCGCCTCTGGCGCGGACGGTGCCGTGGCAGGCGATGACAAATTCGGCGCGGCAGCGCTTTGCCTTTTCAAACATTTCGGCATCACCGTCGCTGTCAAAGGCCAGCTGCAGAATGCCGGTGCGGTCACGCAGGTCGATAAATACCAGCGCGCCAAGGTCACGGCAGCGCTGTACCCAGCCCATCACCGTGACGGTCTCGCCGATGTTACTCTCGTTCAGAGTGCCGCAATAGTGTGTGCGGCGATCTTTTTCAGTCAAAAATTCAGCCATTGTCTTTTTCCTTTCAGATCAAAGGGGATTACCCTCGGCATCAAACAGAGGGAGCTTTTCCAGATAGATGAGATCGGGGCGCTCGGTGGCGTCTCCCTCGGCAAGAATGGCCATGCGGCCGCAGACGATGCCGCCTGCCTCGTGTACCAGCTCCTCGATGGCGTGGAGCGACTCGCCGGTGGAGATCACGTCATCCACCACAAGGATGCGCTTGCCGCGCATCATCTCGGCATCGGCGGTATCCAGATACAGGTGCTGCTCCTTGGCGGTGGTGATGGAGTGTACGTTGACCTCCAGTACACCGGTCATATAGAGCTTGGGCGCTTTGCGGGCAAGAAAGTACCTCTGATTACCGGCAAGGCGTGCCATCTCGTGCACCAGCGGAATGCCCTTGGCCTCAGCGGTGATGAGGTAGTCGTAGTCGGGAGCGCGCTTCAAAAGCTCGGTTGCGGCAGCGGTGGTCAGCTCGGGATCACCGAAAATGACGAAGGCACCGATCTGCAGCTTGTCGTTCAAGGGGCAAAGAGGCAGGTCGCGTTCCAGACCTGCGATGGTCATGTGATAGGCTTTCATGAGGAGCCTCCTTTATTACATAGATAATTATATTATAACTCATTATGAGAAATTGTCAAGATGCGAGATAGAAAAAGCCGCCCGTCGGGCGGCTTTTTCTATCTCGCAATATGCTTCAAAGTGAGCAGATCAGCTTTTCCAGAGCGGCATAGTCGCCGGAGGAGCGCTTGAGGGCGAAATCTGCCTCGGCGCATAGGCTGACCGCACGCACAAGGCGCGCATGGGAAACGCGGCTTACTGCCTTGACCAGCAGCCCTGCCTTGTACTCGTGACATTTAAACAGCGCGGCGATCTCCTTCACGCTTTTGCCGACATCCAGGTACAGGCGTGTTGCCTGCATATCGCAAAGAGTGCGCGAAAGCTCTCCCAGGATGATCACCGGCTCGATGCGCTCGAATTTCATCACACCAAGCACGCCCAACGCCTCGTCTGTCTTGCCTGCCAGAATGGCGTTGGAGAGAGCAAAGGCGTCCATGTCGTTGGCGGCCACGGCGCAAAGGCGGATATCCTCGGTGGTAGCGATGCTGCGGCCGTTTGCCAGCACGTAGTAGGCGATCTTTTCGATCTCGCTTGCCAGCAGATACATGCTCTTGCCCGCAAAGGAGATGAGAAAGCTGCAATCGGCAGGAGAAACGGTCACGCCGAGGTGCTGAAAATGCTTGCCCGCCCATGCGGTCAGCCTGGCAGGCGTGGAGACGGGGAACTGTACGGGCGTGGCGACCTCGCTCAGCTTTTTCAATACCGTTCCCGGCTTTTTTGGCAAATAGCCCTCGTCCAGCATACCTGCGGCGGCGTGCAGGATCACGGTATTGTAGTCGTATTCGGAGAGCAGGGCCAGCGCCTCGATGAGAGCGTCCAGCTCGGCGGTCTTGATGGTGGTAAAATCCAGACCGCGCACCAGTATCAGTCGCTCGTCGGCCATCATAGGGGGCGGTGTCATCGCATCCAGCAGCTTATCTGCGGTAAAATCGATGGCATCCAGCGTGATATCGTTAAAGACCGCAAAGGAGGGATCGGGGCAGACCTGCTCCCGGGTAGCCTTGATGTCGTAGGCCTTGAGATAATCCTCTTCGCCAAAAAAGAGGAATGCGCGTCCGGCGGTCTTGCCGATCAGCTTGCGGTATTCGGCTTCGGTAATGATCTCCACGGGAATTCCTCCTTTCAAAATGGTCTGTTACTATTATACCTTGTCCGGCAGCCCTTTGTCAACCGTTTCCTGTTGCCAGCGGCGCACCGTGCGGAGGTAGAGCAGCAGGCCAAGGCCGCCTGCAATGGTCTCGGCGGCAGGGAAGGCGATCCAGGTGTAGTTGAGACCGATCAGCGAGAAAAGATAGAAGAGAGTGGGCAGGCAGAAGATCTGGCGGCACAGGGAAAGCAGCACGCTGGGTACACCGCGACCGATGGCTTGAAAAAAGACGGGCAGCATCAGTGAGAAGCAAGCGGAAAGGAAGCCGCAGCCGATGATGCGGAAGGCTACGTCACCGATCTCGTGTACCAGCGCATCCGAGGAAAACATCGAGATGATGGTGTGGGGCATAAAGACGAAAAAGATCAGGCTGATGGACATGACGATGAGGCAGATGGCAAGGGAGTAATACATGATCTTCCGGCACCGTCTGTAGGCTTTTTGCGCAAAATTGTAGCTGAGCACCGGTACGATGCAGATCTGCAGACCGTTGATGGGAATGAAGAAAAAGGTCTGCAGCTTGTAGTAAAGGCCCAGCACGGTTACGGCCGCATCCGAGAAGGTGGCAAGGATAGCGTTGAGAAAAACGATGTAGACGGTGTAGAGCGCCTGCATCAGAATAGAGGGGTAGCCAAGCAGATAGATGGTCTTGATATGCTTCCACGCCTCCCGGAGCGGGCCGGGGGCGCTGATGGCGCCGCGGGCGGTAATGGCGGCGGTGGTGAATTGCCCCGCAACGGTGGCAATGGCAGCGCCGGCAACGCCCATTTCGGGAATGAAGGCAAAGCCGAAGATCAGGATGGGGTCCAGAATGATGTTGACCACGGCACCGACGATCTGCGCGATGACGGGCAGGCGCATATTGCCGCGGGATTGATGGATCTTGGAAAACATACTTTCCAGAAAGGTACCAAGGCTGCCGATGCAAACGATGTTGCCGTAAATAACGGCGGCATCTATGGCCTCCGGAGCGCGTGCGCCGGTCATAGCATAAGGACGCATAATAAGGGCGGAGACCAGAGCGAAGATCGCCCAGGTGCCGATGGCCAGCAGAATACCGATGCCGCCCACCCGCTGCGCTTTTTTCACATCGTTTTGCGCGTAAAGGCGGGCCATATAGGTGTTTACGCCAACACCGGTGCCAACAGCAAGGGCGCAGATGATCAGCTGGAGGGGGAAGATGACCGAAAGCCCGGTGAGCCCTTCGCCGGCATATCTGCCCACAAAGGCGCTGTCTACAATATTATAAAGCCCCTGGACGAGTTGCGCCAGCATCACGGGTGGCGCCAGCTTCCACATGATCCGACCAATGCTCTCGTTGCCGAGAAATGCGGCATCGTTCCCGGTGCTTTTCACGGTCCTCTCCCTCCTTTTTCACCATTTTCGACAATGAAAACAGTATAATACTTTTCTATGGAAAAGTCAACAGGCGCCACCGCTTTTTTGCGTGCTCACGGTTTTGTTCATGCTGCCGAAAGAGAGGGGGGAAGAGTAGCAAAATTTCTCTATATTTTCAAAGGATTTTCTTTGCTGTACCACTTGCAAAATGTCGGTTTTTGTGGTATGATAAAGTGCATAGAAATTTTAATTTTTGTGTGGGAGGAATGGAATATGGATTTTAACAGCAACAAACGCCCCGAGAATATGGAGCGCATCACCAACTTTGACCTGGCAAACGCCTTTATCGAGGAGCAGGTCGCTGCCGTTCGCGCACAGGTGGGTGACAAGAAGGTTCTTTTGGCACTTTCCGGCGGCGTGGATTCCTCTGTCGTTGCCGCACTGCTCATTAAGGCCATCGGCAAGCAGCTCTACTGCGTGCACGTGAATCACGGTCTGATGCGCAAGGGTGAGAGCGAGCAGGTGATCGATGTTTTTGGCAAATCCCTGAATGCTAATCTGATCTACGTCGATGCAACCGATCGCTTCCTGGATCTGCTGAAGGACGTGGCCGAGCCTGAAAAGAAGAGAAAGATCATTGGCAAGGAGTTCATTGAGGTCTTTGCTGACGAGGCCCGCAAGCTGGAGGGCGTTGAGTTCCTCGCACAGGGCACCATTTATCCCGACATTCTGGAAAGCATCAAGCAGGCAGAGGGCAAAAAGGCCGTCAAGTCCCATCACAACGTGGGCGGTCTGCCCGAGGATCTGAAGTTTGCACTGGTCGAGCCGCTGAAGCTGCTCTTCAAGGACGAGGTCCGTGTGGTTGGCGAGGCGCTGGGTCTGCCCCACGCTATGGTCTACCGTCAGCCGTTCCCCGGTCCCGGCCTCGGTGTTCGCTGCCTTGGCGCCATCACCCGTGATCGTCTCCACGCGCTGCGCGAGGCAGATGCCATCCTGCGTGATGAGTTTGATAAGAACGGCCTTGCAGAGAAGGTGTGGCAGTATTTTATTGCCATTCCCGATATCAAGAGCGTCGGCGTCAAGGACGAAAGCCGCTATGAGGGCTGGCCCGCCATCATCCGTGCCGTGAATACCAAGGATGCAATGACCGCCACCATCGAAGAGATCCCCTACGCGGTGCTGCACAAGATAGTTGCCCGCATCACCGACGAGGTGGAGGGCATCAACCGCGTGCTGTACGATCTGACTCCCAAGCCCACCGGCACCATTGAGTGGGAATAATAAACGCAAGTGCAATTTTGAGTCAAGGGTTTTCA
Source organism: Oscillospiraceae bacterium (assembly GCA_015065135.1). GTDB lineage: Bacteria > Bacillota > Clostridia > Oscillospirales > CAG-272 > Firm-07. Next base: position 34,659 of record SVQY01000001.1, on the reverse strand, counting down.
AGTTCGATGTGGATTTTTGATACCGTTTGACCGCTAAATTAAAAAAAGCAGCGGCAGGAGCGAAAGCTTTCTGCCGCTTTTTTATTTCCCCTATTGACAATCACAATACTTCGTGATATGATGTATTACGCAAGGAGGAGTATGCTATGGATATTCAATTGAAGCGCGGTCTGCTGGACGTCTCGGTGCTGACCGCCATCAAGAGCAGGGATTCCTACGGCTATCAGATCATCAAGGATATGAAGCCGTATATAGAAATGTCGGAGTCCACGTTATATACCATATTAAAGCGCCTGGAACTTGCCGGTATGCTGACGGTGCAGACCGCCGAATACGGTGGGAGACTGCGCAAATACTATCATATCACAGATGCGGGGCTTGCGCGCATCGAGGCATTCAAGGCCGAATGGCGTGAGGTCGTGTCGATCTATCAATTTATCACAAAGGAGGAAGCGGAAAATGAATAAAGCCGAATTTCTCGATCTTCTGCGCAAAAGACTTGCCGGTCTGCCGGAGGGGGATATAGAGGAGCGCCTTGCCTTTTATGGCGAAATGATAGAGGACCGCATGGAGGAAGGGCAGAGCGAGGCGGATGCTGTTGCGGCAATGGGAGATGCAGAGGAGATCGCGGCGCAGATCATAGCCGAGACCCCCTTTGTCAGGCTTGCCAAGGAGAGGATCAAGCCGAAACGGCGGTTGAATACCTGGGAGATCGTGCTGCTGGCAGTCGGCTCTCCCATTTGGCTCTCGCTGGCCGTTGCCGCGCTGGCTGTAGTACTCTCGCTATATGTAGCGCTGTGGTCGGTGGTGGTCTCGCTTTGGGCAGCATTCGGCTCGTTCATTGCGGGAGCTGCCGGCGGTGTGACGGTCGGCTGCGTGTATATAGTTACCGGCAACGCATTAGCCGGACTGGTCATGATCGGTGCGGGACTTGTTTTGGCCGGGCTTGCGATCCTGCTCTTTTTCGGATGCAAGGCGGCAACCAAGGGCGCGGCGCTTTTGGCAAAGGGAATGGCTCTGGGTGCCAAAAGGTGTTTGCTGAGAAGGAGGGAAGGCGATGAATAAGACAACGGCTGTATGGATCGCGGTGGCGGTCTCTCTCATTTTGCTTGGCGCGGTGATCTTTCTGGTGGCGGCAGGATCTGCCAGCTGGGATTTTGCCAAGCTCAGCGGCAAGGAGTATGAGACCAATACCTATGAAATAATCGAAAATTTTGATAACGTATCGCTGAAAATCGACACGGCAGATGTTTTGTTCCTGCCCTCTGAGGATGAAAAGTGCCGTGTGGTCTGCTATGAGGAGACCAATATGAAGCACACGGTCCTTGTGGAGAACGGTACGTTGACGGTGCGTGCGAACGATAGCAGAAAGTGGTACGAGCACATCTCCTGGTACGATAGAGGGGAACGGCTGACGGTCTACCTGCCCCAAACGGCATATGCGACACTGAAGATCGAGGGCAGCACGGGAGATGTGGAGCTGCCGCAGGATCTCAGCTTCGGGAGCATCGACATAGCACTCAGCACGGGGGATGTGTCGTGCAAGGCCTCTGCCTCGCAGGCGATCCGGATCGCGGCGAGCACAGGAGATATTCGGTTGGAAGGTCTTTCCGCTGCCTCGCTGGCGCTTTCGGTCTCAACGGGAGACGTTACCGTTACTTCCACAACCTGCGCAGGGGATGTGACGATCAGCGTTTCCACGGGCAAGGTCATTCTTTCGGAGCTGACCTGCAAGGGCCTGACCTCTGATGGCAGCACCGGCGATATTTCGCTGAAAAACGTGATCGTTGCAGAAAAGCTCTTAGTGGAAAGAAGCACCGGTGATGTACGCTTTGAGCATTGCGATGCTGACGAGCTGTCGGTGATGACCAATACGGGTGACGTGATAGGCAGCCTTCGTTCGGATAAGGTGTTCATCGTTGACACCAACACGGGCAGCAAGGAGGTGCCGGCCACGACCGCCGGCGGCAGATGTGAGATCACCACCGATACGGGTGATATCCGGATCACGATCGGTTGATATTTTTGGGTATACAAGCACCGCACCCCCGAAGGTTCGGGGGTGCGGTGCTTTTTGTCTCCAAACAGCTTTTTGTAAAATTTTCCATTTTTCAAGCTTTCTTTTCGTATAAAATGCCAACGCAAATATCCTTGCAACTTTACATCAACTATGCTACAATGAACTTAAATAACACGTACGTGTGCGTGTTTTTATGACAAAAAAGGAGAAAAGTCTATGAAACGCATCGCTGTTATGCTGCTATGCCTGTGTATGGTATTGCCTATGGTGCTTGCCATGGTATTCAGCGCAGGTGCAACGACCGCTTCCGTTACGATCTTCACCGACAAAGAGATCTATAACGTCGGTGACGGCATCAAGCTTTCCGTGGAGGGCGCGACCACCGGTTGGGTCGGTATTGTGCCTGCCAATGCTGACGGAGAACCCATCACCGATCACGGCGGTCTTTATTGGAAATATGTGAGGGATCTGGATGACACCTCCATCACCACCGGAACGGCGATGAAGGCCAATAATGTCAATACGCTCGCCGGCGAGCTTGGCCTTGCCGACGGGGCTGCGCTGCTGGCTGTTCCCGCCGGCGACTATTTCGCTTTTTATGTATCCGACGAAAGTCTGGGATTGCCCGGTGCGGTGAAGGCAGGCGACGTGATCTATAAGCCCTTTACCGTGGCGAACAAGTTCCATCTGGAAAAGACCGCCTTCACCTACGGCGAGGCGATCAACGTTATCCCTGTGGCCGGCTCGGGCACAGATTGGATCGGCATTTCTCCCGTATCCGATGACGGAACGATCAATCGCTCTACTCGCTACATCTACATTGATACCGCCAATGGCGGCAGGGGTATTGGCGTTGCCAATGATATTCGCGCGGGTATTGTCAACGGCAATGCTGCAGAGCCGATCAAGCACCTGCCCGCAGGTCGCTATGTGCTCTATTTTGTTCCTAACAACGGCGCTTTTGCAAACAGAGACAAGAGCACCGAGCTTTATATCGACATCCTCGGTGCCACCGTGGAAAAGACCGAGTTCAAGTACGGTGAGCCCATTATGGTCAAGGGCTACGGATCGGGCAAGGACTGGGTCGGTATCGGTGTCGCTCCCAAGGCGGGCGAAAAGGTAAGCACCTCCATTCGTTGGAGATATGTTGTAGCCGACTCTGCCAACGCAGAGGAGCAGGGGCTGGGATCGGGTGTGGCCTTTGACATCCGTGAGGCAAAGCTGACCGGTGGCGGCGCGAGCAAGGCCGATATTCCTGTTGGCGAATACGTGATTTTCGTGGGCTTGAATAATTGCGATGCTCCCGCTGCGTCTCCCTATACGTATATTCCGATCACCGTTACTGCCGAAAAGCCGGAGCAGCCTGCTGAGGTGAAGTACGAGCTCGATGACAAGAGCACCGGTCTTGCGGGTGGCAAGCTGACCGTGACCTTTGCGGAGAGCGCTATGGAGATGTACAAAAAAGCCACTCACGTGGCGCTCTTCTGGGGCGATGCCGAGGGCAATGCGCTGGATGGCTTTGGTGAGATCTGCAGCCGTAAGGTCGTCGGCACAACGACGGTGATCGAGCTGACCGACAGTATGGTGATCCCCGAGGGCGCCAAGCAGCTGATGGTACGCGCCTATAACGGCGCAGGCAGCGCCGATGCCGTTGGCGCGACACTTCCCGCAGACCGCAGCTATCGCGTGACAGGTGACAAGGTGACCTCCTTCCAGATCGTCAGCGATATGCACATCGGCAGGACCAATACCGATGGCGAAGGCGACGTGATGAGCGAAAAGCACGCCAATATGATGTTTGCGGATATCATGGCGCTTGACCCTGACAGCGTTGGTATCTTTGTGGCAGGCGATGCTGCCGATCACGGTCAGGTGGCCGAGTATGAGCGGCTCCTTGAGCTGTGGGTCGCTGCCAATGCAAACGGCCTGAAGCCGCAGCTTTACATTGGTGTTGGTAACCACGAGATGATGAAGGACACCGCCGGTCATAACTACAGCAGTGATTATGAAGCCCAGATGAACCGCTTCCTCATTTACGCCAACAAGAGCCTTGCGGAGGCGGAGAAGACCACTACCCCTTATTACTACGTCAACCGCGGCGGTCAGCATTTCATCTTTCTTGCAACCGAGTACTGCGGTACCCACGCCTACCTCAGCGATGCGCAGCTCTCCTGGCTGGAAAGCAAGCTGGCGGCGGTTGCCGCTGACGGCGCACCCGTGTTCATTATGCTCCACCAGCCCCTTTATAACACGATCGCGGGCGGCCTTGCCAATGAGGACGGCAGCAAACGGCAGGGTTGGCACGGCGTGATCGCAGGAGATGTCAATTTTGAGCTCTGGCAGGCCGAGAGCGGCGGCAACCTCAGTGATCACGGTAAGATGTACGGTCAGTATGAGGCGCCTTTGCGCGACATTCTGAAGCAGTATCCCTCTGCCATGATGTTTGGCGGTCACAGCCATTGGATCATGCAGTCGGTGGGTAACATCTACGAGGCTACCGCAGCCCAGCCCAACTATATGTTCAACACCGCATCGGTCTCCTATCTCTGGACCGATAATGACGAGCTTTACGGCGGCGTCGGCACGGATCCCGGCAGTCAGGGCTATTTTGTAACCGTTTATGAGAATTGTATCGAGCTTCGCGGTCGCGATTTCCGCAACGGTGAGTGGATCCCCGGCGCATATTATCGCATATGGCTTGACTGCGCGCACGAATATGATCATGATTGTGCCACGATTTGTAAGTGGTGCGGTGAGATCAGAACCGATGCTCCTGCAGATCATACGCAGGACGCTGTCTGCACTGATGACGAGTGTAATGTGTGCGGTGAAAAGGTGACCCTGCAGCCCCACGAGGGGGAGAAGCGCTGCTCTGCAAAGTGTATGCATTGCGGCATCGATATCGAGCACGAGGAGCATGTCGGCGAAAAGGCCTGCTCCACCACCTGTAAGTATGGCTGCGGTACTGCTATTGAGGCTACTGCCGAGCATGAGACCGATCATGCTTGCGACGCCTTTTGTAAGAGCTGTAACGAGGCGGTTGAGCACGCCGAGCACGAGGGCGTTGCCGCTTGCGCCACCGTTTGCAAGCACGGCTGCGGTACGGCGATCGCGCCTACCGCGGATCATACCACCCTGTATGAGTGCGATGCCGGCTGCCGCGCCTGCGGCGAGGCAGTCGCTCACGTAGAGCACGTGGGCAAAAAGGCTTGCTCCACGACCTGTCGATATGGCTGTGGCACTGTCCTGACCTTCGCTGAGGGTCATGTTGGTCTGCACGAATGCTCCTCTGTCTGCAAGTATTGCGGAGAACCCAAGGAGCCGGAAAGTGCGCATCGTGTCCACGTGGTCTGCCGTGACACCGCGTGCTTGCTTTGCGGCGAGGCGGTCACACCTACGCCTCACGCCGGCCGGTACGCTTGCTCCGTTGTTTGCCAATATGGCTGTGGCTCCGCTGTTGAGCCCACCTCCGCGCATGATTTCGGTGAGTGGGAGATCATCACGCAGCCCACCGCCACCGCCGAGGGCATCAAGCAGCACAAATGCTTGGTCTGCGGCAAGGCCGAAAAGGAAAAGATTGAGGCGACCGGTGTCGGCACGGGTAATGCGCCCGATGCGAACGGCAACGCGCAAGGCGCCGATAAGCAGGGGGAGGTCAGCGATCAGGTCGTTATGATCAGTATTGCTGCCGGCACTGTAGTGGTGGCGCTCGGCGCGATATCATCCATCGTGATCGTCAGAATGAAAAAGAAAAGAGGAAGATAAAATGATGCGCTGAATGCGTGTCTTTCCTATCGCTCAACAAAGTAAAAAAGGCCTTGGACACATTGTGTCCAAGGCCTTTTTTGATACCGTTTGTGGGGTAATCGTTATGGCAATGCTGCCGCGACACCTTTTTTATCCCAGCAGAAAATCGGTGGCCAGCATCACGCAAAAGCCCACCAGCAGCGCATAGGTGGCGCCTCGCTGATGTCCGTGCGCGTGAGTCTCGGGGATCATTTCATCACTGATCACATAGAGCATCGTGCCACCCGCAAAGGCGAGGGCGAAGGGCAGAATCACGGCGGCAAGGCTGACCGCGAAATAACCGATCAGGGTGCCTACTACCTCAATGAGGCCGGTGCCGAGAGCGATCAGAATGGTTTTTTTGGCAGAGATGCCGGCCGAGAGCATCGGGCCGATGATCACCATACCCTCCGGCACGTTCTGCAGGGCGATACCGCCGGCAATGATCAGAGCCTGCGTGGTGTTACCGGTGCCAAAGCCAACGCCTGCGGCAATGCCCTCCGGCAGGTTGTGGATCGCGATCGCGAGCACAAAAAGCAGCACACGGTTCAAGTTTTTGTTGCGATGTGTTTCTTCCTCCGCGCCGGCCAGCTTGTGCAGATGGGGTACCAGCCTGTCAATAAGATTGAGGCAAACGGCACCGGCAAAGATGCCCACCGCAGTAACGAGCAGCCGCCATCCGATGGCGTAATCACCGTACTCCAGAGAGGGCAATATCAGCCCGATCACGGCAGCGGCCAGCATCACGCCTGCCGCAAAGGAAAGCACGATATCCGAAAATTGATGCGACAGCTTTTTAAAGATAAAGCCGATCAGAGCGCCGACCATCGTGGCGCCACCCACCCCAAGGGCGGTCAGAAGGACCATTGTCACGCGCACCCCTCCTTTGATAAAAAGTATCTGTTTTTATTATATCTTATATGCGAGGATTTTGTCAATAAAAAAGAGGTAGCATTGCTACCTCTTTTTTCGATCAACGAATGCCGTAATTCTCGATCACGTAGTCCATATCCTTGTCGCCGCGGCCGGAGAGATTGATCAGCACCGAGCCGTGCTCCATTTGCTTTGCCAGCTTCATGCCGAACGCCACCGCGTGGGCGCTTTCGATGGCGGGGATGATGCCCTCCATACGGGAGAGCTTGAAGAAGGCGTCGATGGTCTCCTCGTCGTCGATCACGTCGTATTTCACACGGCCGATCTCCTGCAAGAAGGCGTGCTCGGGGCCGGAGGAGGGATAATCCAGACCGCTTGCCACCGAGTAAACGGGAGCGGGCTCGCCGTTCTCATCCTTGAGCATGATGCTGTTAAAGCCGTGCATGATGCCCTCGGTGCCGTACTTCAGGCTGGCGGCGTGATCGCCCAGCTTGGGACCTCTGCCGAGGGGCTCGATGCCGTAGATGTCAACAGGGTCGTTGAGGAAGCCCGCAAAGAGGCCTGCGGCATTGGAGCCGCCGCCCACGCAGGCAACGATAGCGGAGGGCAGGTGACCGGTCATTTCGATGAACTGTTCTCTTGCCTCAATGCCTACCACGCTCTGGAAATCGCGGACCATCATGGGGAAGGGATGGGGGCCCAGAACCGAGCCGATGCAGTAGATAGCATCGTTGTACTCCTTGCTATATGCCTCGAAGGCGGCATCAACGGCCTCCTTCAGGGTCTTCAGACCGTGGGTGACCTCCACCACGTTGGCGCCCAGGATCTTCATGCGCGCCACGTTGGGGGCCTGCTTCTTGATATCCACGCTGCCCATATAGATGTCGCACTCCAGACCGAAGTAGGCGGCGGCGGTGGCAAGGGCCACGCCGTGCTGACCGGCACCGGTCTCGGCGATCACCTTCTTTTTGCCCATATACTTGGCAAGCAGTGCCTCGCCCATACAATGGTTGAGCTTGTGGGCGCCGGAGTGGTTCAGGTCCTCCCGCTTGGCGTACAGCTGTACCTTGCCGCCAAGGGCATCGGAAAGGCGCTCCAGATGGGTAACAGGCGTGGGTCTGCCCTGAAACTCCTTGCGGATGCGGCGCAGCTCCGCAATGAACTTGCGGGACTGGCAGATAGAGTAATAGGCCTCGGTGATCTCCTTCATGGCAGCCTTCAGCTTGTCGTCAACAAAAACGCCGCCGTACTTGCCGAAATAGCCGTCCTTATCCGGGTAGTTATTAAAATAAGTATCAAAATCTACGTTTCCAAGCTTCATTTTTCTTTCTCCTTTTTATATGTTTGGGGTGGTGGATCCTAAGCCGGTCTCCTGCCGCCATCGTTTTGTCAGTAAAAACATAAAGTGCCTCCTTGAAACAAAAAATCCCCTGACAAAGACCAAAGTCCTTATCAAGGGCGATACGCTCGCGGTGCCACCTTGATTTATCACTCGTTGGGTACGGTCATACCCTTGGCGACTAACGTGCGCCTGCCGTCACAGAATACTCGGTCTCCCTTTGACTGTGCCCTCCGCGGTCCATTTGACAAGCAGTATCCGACCCAACTCGCAGCAACGTGGGCTCTCTGTGCAGGCTTTCTTGCCGTTATCTCCGCATCAACGGTTTGATGTGGTTAGATTATAGCACGCGGCGGTGGGCTTGTCAATAGTTTTTTAAAAAAAAGGAGTCTTTGGCGCTTTCGAGGCAGGAAATCAGACTTGGCGCGGCTCTTGACTTTTCGCTCACGCGGCTATATAATATCAGTAACAAACAAAAAGGAGTAGTTGCATGAAGATGCTTCAAATCGAAAAAAGGATCCCTGCCGTAGGGGAATATGACGTAGTTGTCTGCGGCGGAGGTCCTGCCGGATGGGTGGCCGCCGTGTCGGCGGCCAGGTGCGGCAAGCGCGTGGCGCTGATCGAGAGGCTCGGCTTCTTTGGTGGCACCGCTACAGGCTGCGCGGTGGTGCCGATCAGCGGCTTTTACTTTCGCGGCAAGCGCGTAGTGGGCGGCATTGCTTGGGAATTTGTAGAACGGCTGATGCAGTCGGACGCCGCCCTGCCCGAAATGCCCGCAGGGCATATTTCGGTCAATCTGGAATATTACAAGCTGGTGGCGGAGCGGATGCTGCGAGAGAGCGGCGTGACGCTGTATACAAACGCCTATCTGTCGGGCTGCCTGCAGGAGGGCGAGCGCGTGACCTATGCCGTGATCGAGAGCAAGAACGGCACCGAGGCCATCGGGGGCAGATGCTTTATTGATGCTACCGGCGACGGGGATCTTTGCCATATGGCAGGGGTGCCGATGCTGGCAGCGGCGCAGGAGCTGCAGCCGGTCTCTCGCTGCTTTATTCTCAGCGGTGTAGACGCCACCACCCCCTTGCTGCGGGATTGCATCCATCACGACGGCAAGGGCGGAAAGCGATCCTGCAACGCGGTGATCCGTGACCGATTGCTGGAGATCGCCGAAAAGGCGGGCGTCACAAGCTTTTGCGGCCCTTGGTTCAACGTGCTGCTGAAGGGGGATAGCCTTGCGGTCAATATCACCAGGGCGCAGGTGGATGCCACCGATCGCGCCGCCTTTACCGAGGCGGAGATGAAGCTTCGGGAGGATATGTTTACCTTAGTGGAGCTTTTGCGGCAGGAATATCCCGAATTTAAAAATTGCGAGATCGTCTTTTCGGGCGTGAACGCAGGCGTGCGGGAAACGCGGCACATCAAGGGTGTACGGACCATGACCCTGCAGGATGTGATCGAGGGCAGAGAGGTGGATTGCCCGGTGGCTCATTGCGCCCACCCTATGGATATCCACGCCGCCAAGGGCGCAGGTCAGCAGCTGACCGCCCTGCCGGGTGATTGCTACGTTCCCTACGAGGCGACGGTGGCAAACGGATTTGCCAACCTGATCGCTGCGGGGCGGTGCATTTCCGCCGAGCGTGAGCCATACGCCTCCATCCGCGTGCAGGCAACGGCTATGAGCACGGGAGAGGCGGCAGGCATTGCCGCAGCCCTTTATTGCGATACCGAAATGCCTGTCTACGCACCGGATAAGGCGATGCTGCGCGAGCGGCTCGCAGAGCGAAATTTTGTGCTGCAAAACACAGAAAAGAGGATACGTATATGAAAATTTTAGCCATTGGCAACAGCTTTTCCTCTGATGCGACACGCTATCTGCACAAGATCGCGCGTGCGGCAGGGGAGAAGCTGACCGTTGTGAACCTGTATATCGGCGGCTGCACGCTGGAGCGGCATTTCCGCAATATGCTGAGCGAGGAGCAGGCCTACGAGCTGCAGATCAACGGAGAGAGCAGCGGCTTTAAGGTCTCCTTGAAGGAGGCGCTGCTCAACCGCCCCTGGGATGTGATCACTATGCAGCAGGCCAGCCCCTCCAGCCCCAAATACGAGACCTATCAGCCCTATCTGAATGAGCTTTCCGCCTACGTGCACCGCCTTTGCCCCAAGGCAAAGCAGGTGATCCATCAGACCTGGGCCTATGAGAAGGATAGTGAAAAGCTGACGGTGCTGATGAAATACGAAAGGCCGGAGCAGATGACCGCCGACATCCTTGCCGCTTATGCAAGAGCTGCCGCCGATATCGGGGCGGATGCGGTCATTCCCTCGGGCGAGCTGATGGCCAAAATGCTGGCAAACGGACTGGAGAAGGTCCACCGCGACACCTTCCACGCCTCCCTTGGCGCAGGACGCTACGGGTTGGCGCTGCTCTGGTATGCGGTGCTGACGGGAAAGGATGTATCCGCCGATGCCTTTGACGATTTTGACGTTGAGGTGACCCCTGCAGAGCGGGAGTGCGTGATCCGCTCGGTCTGTGAAATTCTGCAAAAACAATAAAGAAAAGGAAAAAACGAATATGTCCTGCGAAAATGTAAAAGCATATCTGGAAAGCGTTGGCTTTGGTGATCGCTTTGTGACAAGAGAAATGACCGCCGACACGGTGACTCACGCGGCGGAGTCTATCGGCTGTACCGAGGCGGAGATCGCCAAGACCATGTCCTTTATGCTGAAGGATGACACGGTCATCGTGATCGTTGCCTCGGGTGACACCAAGATCGCCAACGCCAAATTCAAGGAGACCTTCGGTTGCAAGGCGCAGATGCTGCCCTTCGATCGGGTAGAGGAGCTGACCGGTCACGCCCCCGGTGGCGTTTGCCCCTTTGCTTTGAAGGAGGGCGTGCGTGTGTATTTGGATGAAACTCTGAAGCGATTTGCCGTCAGTCACGCCTCCGGCGGTAGCCATAATACCACGGTAGGGCTGACTCCCACCGAGTTGGAGCAGATCACAAGCCCTGCTGCTTGGGTGGACGTGTGCGCCATCCGCGAGTGAAAAAGAAAAAGCACGGAATGAAGATTCCGTGCTTTTTTGATACCGTTATGGTACTTTTCAACTGTTTTCCGGATCGGTTTCGCTGCTTTCCGGCAGTGCTTTTTCTGCTTTTCGCCGTTTGGAGATGACGATCGCATAGGTGATCCAGGCGGCGGCATCTCCCAGTATGATGCAGCCGGAGGGAACACAGACGGCAATGGTCAAAATCAGTATGATTGCCTTGCCGATCCCTTGGCCCAGTTGAGCGGAGCTGTCGCCCTCAACGGGTGCGTTCACCGTGGTGATGCAGGAAATGAGAAGGATCACGCAAAAGAGTAGCAACAGCGCTACGGGAATGAGAGGCAGGCATTTCACAATGCGGCTTTTGGCCTTGAAGGCGGCAAGCGCCTGGATGAGAAAGGCGATGGCGAAAGCGGCCAGGCAGATCAGTATGGTAAGTATGGTTCGCAGCAGATCGTTTTGCATATGTGCTCTCCTTTCTGATGCTACGGAATCAGATCTCGTTGCCCATGGCATCCACCCACTTCTTTGTGGCAGGATCGATGCAAATGAGCGATTTTTTTAGATCCGTATCGTAAATTTTCTGACAGTAGGTGGGGTAAGAGGAAAGGCGTTCCTCGGTGGAGCAGGCTGCTCTGTGGGAGTTCTTCTTTGCAGAAAGCTTTTATTTGGATAGACTACTCTTCCGTCACCCTGCGGGTGCCACCTTCCCTCACAAGGGAAGGCTGCTAAAGTCGCCGCTTTTTTCAGTAGAGGGCAAAAGTGTATTTTGGCTCAAAAGCAGTATTCGTCCCGTCCGTTGATGAGACTGCGGAAGCTGTTGGCCTTCCCTTGTGAGGGAAGGTGGATTTTGAGCGAAGCGAAAAAGACGGAAGAGTAGTATCCGCGATATGTTCAAGTGCGGTGCTTACCACTCCACCAGCACGACGTCGTTGGGCGCCAGCTTGCGGACGGCAGGAGACCAGGAAAGCAGGCGCTCCTGATCCAGCACGTGCCAACGGGCATCGGTGAGGTCCACACCCTCGATAGAAAGTGCTTGCTCTGCGCCCGTCAGGTTGGTCAGCATCATGGCGCTCTGTTTGCCGTTGGAGGCGCAAAGGGCATACACCCCCTCGGTGTCGGCGGTGCATTCCACCTGCCAACCCAGCTTGTAGAGGAGATTGAAGGCCACCAGCGCATAGTAGGCGTGAATGGGCTTGTGGGTCTTAATGTCAAAGAGAGGGCAGTAGGGGGCGGTGTTGGTGCGCATATCGTAAATGCAGGCAATGTCGGTGTGCCCCTGCTGCAGCGCTATGATCATCGCTGCCACCTCGGCGGCATGATGGGCGGTGCCAAACTCCTTGGCCACGGGGTCCCACTCGTTCAGGTGGGTCTCAAGGCCTGCGTAGCCCAGCTTTGCAAGCTCCCCGTGGAGCCAGGCGTCCATTTTTGCCACACGGGCCACATTGGCATAGCTGTGCCAGGAGAAGAAGTCGATGGGGGAGCCGTGTGCCTTGATGTAGTCAAAGAAGCCGTAGAAAAAGCGCATCAGCTTTTCCTCATGCTCGCTGGGGGGCACGGTGCCGATCATATTGTTTTCGGCCGAAAAGGCGGTCTTGGGAGCAATGGCGTAAAAGCCGCAGGAGGCATAGCCGCCCACGCGGATCTTGTCCCCGAAGCAGGCCTTCAGGTGCTTGGCAGTCACGTCGTAAAGGCGGTAGTATTCTTCAAAGGTGCCGCACCACATCATCTCGTTTTGCACCTCGGGCTCGTTCCAAATTTCCCAATACGTAATGGGGAATTCGTAACCGTCGGCCCATTTTTCGGTGTAATGGCGAATGATATGCTCGCAGATGCGCGCCCATTTTTCGTAATCCTTGGGGGGATAGGTGTGATAGGGCTTGATGTAGGCTTGATTTTCGATGGTGATGCCCAGGCGGTAATAGGGTTCTACCCCTGCGGCGACGATGGCCTTCAGCAGATGGTCGGTGAAGGTGAAGTCGTAATTCGCGGGGTCGTTTTCGTCGGCATCAAAGTTGCGGAACACGTTGGGAATATCCACAAAGCGATTGCCGCCAAAGGCACCGCCCACGTCGTGCAGGCGGGAGTAGGGAATGCCCGCCTCGGTCATGTAGTGAAAAAACTCAGTCATATCCTTGCCGCCGATGGGGGGCTGACCGCCGCCGTGCATGGGCTTCATTTTTTTGATCTGCTTGCTTGTGTCGATCTTGATAGTTACCATAATTTACTCCTTTTTCAATACCGTTTTGGGGGATATTACCATTCCACCAGCAGTACCGTATCGTTTTTGATCTCGTCCGCATCAAACGCCATAGAAAGCAGATGGCGCTGATCGATCGTGTAGATGCGCGCCTCGGAAAGATCTACACCTTCGATCTGCAAGGGCTGAGCCTCGCCCGTCTGATTGGAGATCATCAGGGCGTTTTTACGGCCGTCGGTGGCTGCCACGGCGTAGAGCCCCTTTTGCGCGCAGTCGAGCCTGCACGCTACCTGTGTGCCGAGGGCGTACAGGCGGCCGAATGCCACAAAGGAATAGTAGGTACAAACGGGCTCCCCGGTAAGGGGGGCGAAAAGGCCGCCGTAGGCGGATGCCTGCAGCTTGGCGTCGTAATAACAGAGCATATCCGTGTGGGCATCCTGCAGGGCCAGCATCATGGAGGCTACCGATGCGGAGGCAAAGGAGCTACCGTGAGCCTCGGGCCCGTAGGTGGTGCCGTTGGCGTTGTTCCATTCGTTGAGATGGGTCTCAAGCCCCTTGAAGCCGTAGTCGTTCAGAGTGCGGTGCAGGAACTCATCCATGATCACGGTCTTTTCCACGTTGTAATAGCTGTGCCAGGAGAAGAAGTCGATGGGGGAGTTATGCTCCCTCACGTATTTCAGAAAATCAAGCAGGAAGGTGACGCGGTAGGTGTCCTTTTCATAGTTGGGCCCGATCTCCTTTGCAGGATAGTTGATGCCGTATTTTTGGGGGTGATAGAAGATGCCGCCGAAGCCGCAGGAGCCGTAGCCGCCCACCTTGATGCTGTTCCCAAAGCAGGATCTCAGGTGCTTTGCCGTCACATCGTACAAACGGTAATACTCCTCCGCCGTGCCCGTCCACATCTGGTTCAGCTCGGGGGTGGGGCCGTTTTCCGGCTCATTCCAGATCTCCCAGTACTCAATGCCGTAGCGGAAGCCGTCTGCCCAGCCCTCGTTGTAGTGGCGGATGATATGCTCGCAGATGCGCGCCCACTTTGCATAGTCCTTCGGGGGGTGGATGCGGATGGCCTCAACCGTCATCTGGTTCTCAATGGTCTCGCCCAGACGGAAAATGGGCTTTAGGTCATAAGAAGCCATTGCCTCAAGCAGATGATCGGTAAAGGCAAAGGAGTAGGATGCGGGGGCGGTCTCGTCCGCATCGAAATCGCGGAAGATATTGCCGATGTCCACAAAGCGGTTGCCGCCGAAGGCGCCGCTCACGTCATGGAGGCGGGAATAGGGGATATTGGAGTTTTGCAGGTGCTTCATGGGGGTGAAATTGAACTTGCGGAAGCCGCCGCCGAAGGGGGGCTGACCCACGGCGTGCATGGGCTTGATGGCCTTCAGCTGCTTGCTTGTGTCGATCTTGATGGTTGCCATAATTTGCTCCTTTGTGAAAGGTTTTCGTCCACCTTTTTCAAAAGGTGGCGGGGAATGGGGCGGCGCCCCATAAAACGGCGTTTTCTTTTGATAGCTTTTCTTTTGCGCCTATAGGGTCAAAAGAAAAGCGGCTGCGGAGATCTGCTTTTTTGATCGGTCGTTGGTCGTGTTCGTGATTTGTTGAGGCGCGGTGCTCACCATTCGATCAGCACCACGCTGTTGTTTTTCAGCTCCCTCGCGTTCGGCGCCCAGGAGAGCATACGGTGGTCGTCAATATACGAGACACGTGCCTCGGTGAGGTCAACACCCTCGATGGAGAGGGCTTGGTTGGTGCCGCTGATGTTGGAGAGCATCAGGGCGTTTTTCTTGCCGTCGGTGGCGGCGATGGCAAAGACGCCGTCGGTGTCGCTGACGCATTCCACCTGCGTGCCCAATTTGTAAAGGGTATTGAATGCCACGAAGGTGTAGTAGGTCTGGTGAGGGAGCTTGGTCTTCGCATCAAAGAAGGCGGAATAGTCGGGGCCGTCGATGCGCATATCGTAGATGCAGGTCATGTCGGCGCGACCGTTCTGCAGGGCCAGCAGCGTAGAGGCGACCTCTGCGGCGTGATGGCCGTTGCCTGCCTCCTCCTGGAAGGGGTTCCACTCGTTGAGGTGGCTCTCAATGTGTCCGTAGCCGTAGGTGTCCAGCTGCTCAGCCACCCACTTGTCCATGCGGATCGTGTTCATGGTGGGGGCATAGCTGTGCCAGGAGAAGAAGTCGATGGGGGAGCTCTGCTCCTTTACGTATGCCATAAAGCCGTGGAAGAAGTCGAGATATCTTTGATAATGCTCGGGCTTCATGTTGAAGGGATCGTTGCCGCCTGCCACGCCGTAAAAGCCGCAGGAGGCAAAGCCGCCGACCTTGATCTTGTCGCCAAAGCACTTTTTCAGGTGTTTTGCGGTCACATCGTACAGGCGGTAGTAGTTCTCAAAGCTGCCCGACCACATCTGGCGACCGTTATCGGGCTCGTTCCAGATCTCCCAATAGGCGATCTTGTGGTGATAACCGTCTGCCCACCCCTCGGTGTAGTGGCGGATGATATGCTCGCAGATCTGCGCCCATTTGTCATAGTCCCTCGGCGGGTGGGCGTAATAGGCCTTGACACGTGCGGCGTTTTCGATGGTCACGCCAAGTCGATAGTAGGGCTCGACACCTGCCTCGACCAGCTGCTTTATAAGCAGGTCGGTGAAGGTGAAGTCATAGCTTGCGGGGTCGTTGACGTCCGCATCAAAATCGCGGAAAATATTGGGGATGTCCACATACTTGCCGCCGCCGAAGGAACCGCTCACGTCGTGGAGACGGGAGTAGGGAATGCCCGCCTCGGTGAGATAGTGAAAATAGGTGTCCTTTGCCGCAGATGTGACGGGCGGTTGACCGCCTGCGTGCAGGGGCTTTATGCTTTTCAGTTGTTTGCTTGTGTCAAGCCTGATGGTTGCCATAAGGGAACCCTCCTTGTCTGTCGTTACCTCCATTTTATAATGCTCGGGCGTGAAAGTCAATGCAAAACCCGCAGAAAAATTTTCTGTTCTTGACGAAGGGCAAGGGGCGTGCTATAATCAAAGGGAGCTTATCAAAAGGAGGTGCGCTATGTCCGGTGAAATGACGCTCAGCCGTCTTGCCAAGCTTGCAAACGTCTCGGTCTCTGTGGCATCCAAGGCCTTTTCGGGCAAGGAGGGTGTCAGCGATGCCATGCGGGAGCACGTGTTTGCGGTGGCAAGAGAGCACGGCTGCTTTGCGAAGTTCTATAACGCGCCCTACGAGCGCCCTGTGGTGGCGCTGATCGTGCCCGAGATCGACAGCCGATGCTACATTAAATTTATTGAGGAATTCAAGCGTGCCATCGATCGCAACGGCTATACCATGCTGCTTTCCATCAGTAATTTTGATCCGCAGATGGAAAATACCCTGATCAAGTATCACAGCGAGCACGGCAAGGTGGATGCGCTGATCTCCGTTTCGGGCTATACCGAGTTTCCCTGCGGCAGCAAGACCGTTTTCATCAATATCGGTCACGGTGCGGGGGAAAACGGCGTTTGCGTGAACGCGGAGCTGCAGGCGGGGCTTGCCGAGGCGGTGTCCTATCTGGTGGAAAACGGGCACCGTCGCATTGCCTACGTCAGCGAGCCGCTGACCCTAAAAAAAGCGCAAAAATTGGATGCGTGTCTGAAAAACTGCGGACTTTTTTTAGAGGATCGCTATTTCATCCGCTCGCAAAAGCGGTTTGAGGAGGCGGGCATCGACGGCGTGGCGCAGCTGATGGCGCTGCCCGAGCCGCCCACCGCCGTGTTCGGTGCTTACGGCAATGTGACCCAAGGGATCATTGCGGAGGCGCGCCGCCGGGGACTTGCTTTGCCCGACGACCTTTCGGTGGTCTCTATGGACGGCGTGCCCATCCCCTTGGACGAGCAGCTGGACGTGGCGTATATCGACGGGCGGATCGAGGAGGTCTGCGCCCTTGCCATGCGGGAGATCGAGACCCGTCTGGTGGAGGGGCGCAGCAATAGCCCGTTGACCTTGACCATCCCCACTCTGTTCCACGCGGGTAAGAGCATCATGAAGCTATAAAAAACGCGCTCTGCCGACTCGGCAGAGCGCGTTTTTTCATCCCGTTTGGGGGTGTTTTGCGGATATCAGACCTCGTTTCCGAGCAAGCGGTCGCGGAAATAGCGGCCCACCTCGGCAATGTAGTGGAGCATCTCCCTTTGCAGACGGCGGGGCAGCCCCTTGGTGGCGCGGAAGGTCTCAAAATTGAGGGTGCCGCGGTAGCCTATCTCGTCAAGCCCCTGCAAAAGCCCCTCCCAGTCGGTGGAGTAGTAAGCGCCGCCAATGCAGGTGTAGGGGGCGGTGTGCCAATCGGAGGTGCCGTTGTTGTCGTGCAGGTGCAGACAGGTGAGGCGTTGTCCGATGCCCTTCAGATAATCGCGGATGCGCAGCCCCAGAATGTTGGCGTGGCCAAGGTCAAAGCAAAAGCCGAAGACCTCCTCCCCCGCCTCGGCGTTGAGGGTATCCAGATAGCGGCAGACCTCGGCGGCATCGCAGCAGACGCCCTCCACGGTGCGACCGCGTGCGCCGTGAGGCAGGTTCTCCAGGCAGAGCTTCACACCGTATTTCTTGCCCGTAGGGATCATGGCGCGGTACATGGCCATGTTGACCTCCCACTCCTCCTCCTTGGTGGGGCGGGTGATGGGATGCACCACCAGCTGGGGGCAGCCTAAGAATTGACAGAGGGCGGCGCACTTATCCACCACCGTGATCATATAGTCATTGACCTCCGGCTTGCCCTCCACCCAAAGCGGAAAGGGGGCGTGCATCTGCCCGAAAGCGATGCCGTGCTTCTCCGCCGCTGCCTTTACGGGGCGATAATAGTCGATCAAGCTTTCTACCGACTGATCGAAAAAGTCGGTGAGCGGCCCCTTGGAAATGGCATTGGGGGGCAGGTGGGGATCAATGTTGAAATCCATTGCCTCAAAGCCGGCGGCTGCCAGCATGCCGAACACCTCATCGGCGTTGCGATCGTCATATTGCAGACCGCCGGTCTGCACGCTGATCTCGAGCATAAAAAGCTCCTCCTTGCATCAAAAAGTGAAAACGGTATGCGTTTTTTGAAAATTCCCCCGAGTTTTGCTCGGGGGAAGGGGTTATTCCGCCGTAATGCGGTCCGCCCAGTAGCGGCCGATGGCGGCAATGTAGGTCAGGATAGCGGGGCGGAGGGGAGCGGGGGTCAGGTCGGTTGCGTGGAAGGTCTCAAAGCTGAGGTCTCCCTTGTAGCCGATCTCCCGCAGACCCAGGAGAAAGCCCTCCCAGTCCATGGCGTTCTTGGTGGTGGAGACAGCGGTCTGGGTGTAGGGCGCCAGATGCTGATCCAGAATGCCGTTGTTCTCGTGGATGTGCAGCACGGTCAGTCTGTGACCCAGTGCGCGGACAAAGCGGCGGAGATTTTTGCCCATCAGATTGGCGTGACCCACGTCCAGGCAGTAGCCGAAGCAATCCGCGCCTGCCTCTGCGTTCAGGGTGTCGATATAGTTGCATACCTCGGCGGCATCGGCGCAGGAGCCCTCCAGCATATGTCCGTTAAAGTTCACGAACATATTCTCCAGGCAGATCTTGACACCGGTCTCCTTGGCCACGGGGATCAGCGCCCGATAGAGAGCGAAGTTGGTGGAGATCTCGTCCTCCTTCAGGGTGCGACTGATAGGGTGCACCACAAGGGCGGGACAGCCAAGAAACGCGCAGACGCGGCAGAGCTTTTCCACCACGGTGATCATATAGGCGTTCACGTCCTCCTTGTCCTTGACCCAGACGGGGAAGGGTGCGTGCATCTGAGAAAAGTCGATGCCGTTTTCCTCAGCGGCAGCCTTGATGGGGGCAAAGTGTGCCAGGATGCCCTCCTTATCCTGATCAAAGAACTCGGTGAGAGGCCCTTTGGTGATGGCAGAGCCGGGCAGCAGATAGCCGGTGTTGTAGTCCACCGAGTCAAAGCCGCATTTTTTCAGCATGGCAAAGCCGGGGGCGGGATCGTAGGGGTTGTAGCCGCTGCCGCCCGTTTGTACACAGATCTTCAGCATAGTTCCTTCTCCTTATTTCGCTTCGATGCGGCTTGCCCAGTAGCGGCCGGTGGCGCTGATCAGCTTCAGAGCCTCGGGCCAGAGGGGACGGGGGAAGTTGGAGCAGATCACACGGAAGGTCTCAAAGCCGAGGGCGCCCTCATAGCCGATCTCCTTCAGCCCCTCCACAAAGCCGTCCCAGTCGCAGATCCAGTCTGCGCCCCAGTTGCGGGTAAAGGTGTAGGGCATACCGTGCAGGTCGTATCTGGCATCATTATCGTGAATGTGCAGAACGGTCAGGCGCTTGCCCAGCTTTTTGATGTATTCCTTTATGTTGCGACCAAGCAGATTGGCGTGACCCACGTCAAGGCAGAAGCCAAAGGCGTCGCAGCCGGCCTCTGCGTTCAAGGTGTCGATATACCAGCAGGCCTCGCTCACGTCGGAGCAGGGGCCCTCGGTCACACGGCCCTTATAACCGCTAAACAGATTTTCAAGGCAGATCTTCACACCGGTCTTAACGGCCATGGGCATCAGACGGCGGTAGATCTCCAGATTGCAGGCGATCTCCTTTTCCTTGGTGGAGCGACCCACGGGATGCACCACGATGGCAGGGCAGCCCACGTACTCACAGACCTGCAGGCACTTTTCCACAGCCATCAGCGCGTGATCGGTGATGTCCTCACGGTCCTTGACCCAGACCGGGAAGGGCGCGTGCATCTGCGCAATGGCAACGCCGTGCTTTTCGGATGCCTCCTTCAGGGGCGTGAAGAACTCCAGGATCTCCTCAATGCTCTTGTCAAAGAAGGAGTGGGGGGCGTCGGGGCTTTTTGCTAGCGCGCCGGTGGAAAGGTAGTGATCAATGTTGAAGTCCGTTGCATCAAAGCCGCAGGATTTGATAAAGGCAAAGGAGCCGTCGGGGTCATCCTTATTGTACCAGCCGGCGGACTGCACACCGATTTTCAGCATAATAAAAACCTCCAAGGGTTATAAATTCCGCAAGGGGATTGCCCTTTCCTTGCAGTTACCTTCATTATAAAAAAGCTTTTTCCGAATGTCAAGGCATTCGGAAAATTTTATAAAAAAACAAGCAGCCACGCTATGCGCGGCTGCTTGAAGCCGTTATTCCTCCGCAAGGATCTGATCGCGGAAGTAGCGACCCACCTCGGCGATATAGGAAAGCATTTTTTCGTGCAGGGGCTTTGGCAGATGGCGCATGACGCGGAAGGTCTCAAAGTTCAGATCGCCCCGATAGCCGATCTCCCGCAGCGCGAGGATAAAGCCCTCCCAGTCGGTCTGCAGGCCCGCAGGCGCTACACAGGTGTAGGGGGCGGTGTGCCAGTCGGCGGTGCCGTTGTTGTCGTGGATGTGCAGGCAGGTGAGGCGATGCCCTACCTTGGTGATATGGTCGTAGAGGTTGTTGCCCATCATATTGGCGTGACCCACGTCAAAGCAGTAGCCGAAGACCTCCGCACCGGCCTCTGCGTTCAGGGTGTCGATGTAGCGGCAGACCTCCTCGCCGCTGTTGCAAACGCCGTCGGTCAGCCGCCCGTTGAAGTGGGTGGGTAGATTTTCCAGGCAGACCTTGACCCCGGTGCGCACGGCGGCGGGGATCAGCTTGCGGTACATACTCATATTGTGCTCCCACTCGTCGTCCTTGTTCCGCTGACGGTCGGGATGCACCACCAGGGCGGGGCAGCCCACAAAGCGGCATACCTCCAGGCACTTTTCCACAGACATAAGAATGTAATCGGTCAGCTCGGGGCGGTCGGGGATCCAAACGGGTGCGGGGGCGTGCATCTGGGCAAAGCTGATGCCGTGCCTTTCGGCCGCCTCCTTCAAAGGGGTGAAGAATGTCAGAATATCCTCGGTGGGCTGATCGAAAAAGGAGATCGGCTCCGCCTCGCTTTTGAGTAGTGCTTTGACCGAGAGGTAATGGTCGATGTTAAAGTCTACGGCCTCAAAGCCGCATTTCTTGATAAAGGCAAAGGAGCCGTCGGGATCGTCCTTTTTGTACCAACCGGCAGACTGTACACTGATTTTCAGCATTTTGACCTCCCAAATAACATGGACTTTGCAAGAGAGCACTCTCGCTTGTATCTGCTATCATTATAAAAAAGCTTTTGGAAAATGTCAAGACGTTTTAAGACTGTCGGCGCTTTACAATCCACTCTGCGCGTGATATAATAGGAAAAAAGGAAGGGAGGGGAGAGCGTGCGGCATATTGACAAGGCTTTTTTAGAGATCACCAATATCTGCAATCTGCAATGTAGCTTTTGTCACGGCACGCGCCGAGAAAGGCGGATGCTGACCGAGGCAGAGTTCGAGCAGCTCACCGATGCGCTTGCCGGGCAGGTCACCTACCTTTATTTTCATTTGATGGGTGAGCCGTTTCTCCACCCGTTATTGGGGCAATTTGTGAAACGCGCATGGGAAAAGGGCTTTCGCCCAATGATCACCACCAACGGCGCATTGCTGCAAAAAAGTGGCCGGACGGTATTGGAAAAGCTGCCTTATAAGATCAGCATCTCTTTGCACGCACCGGCTGCGAACCCTGCCTTTGCGGCACCGGAATATCTGGAGCAGTGCATTGCCTTCGCCAAGGCGGCAGCTGCCGGCGGCTGCATCGTGGCGTTGAGACTATGGAACCTGCAAAGCGAGGATGAGCGGAGCAATGCTGCCGTTCTGGAGCAGCTGCACGCAGCCTTTCCCGGAGAGTGGGGGGCGGTGCGCGGCGGCAGCAGCATGCGCCTGGCGGACAGGCTCTTTCTGGAATGGGGACAGCGCTTTGACTGGCCGGATGCAGCCGCGCCGGAGGCGCCTTTGGATGAGGCTATCTTTTGCTATGGTCTGCGTGATCAGATCGGTGTGCTATGCGATGGCACGGTGGTGCCCTGCTGTTTGGATGCCGAGGGGTCACTTGCGCTCGGTAATCTGTTTGACACACCGCTGCAGGAGATTTTGGAGGGTGCGCGGGCGTGTGCGATGTATGACGGCTTTACCAAGAGAAGAGCCGTGGAGGCGCTTTGCCGCCGCTGCGGATATGCCAAGCGGTTTCAAAAAAAGTGAAACGGTATCGTTTTTCAGCAAAAAAGGCGAGCAAATGCTCGCCTTTTTTAGTTTTCAGAAGCTTCCTTTTTCAGCATCTCGTCCAGTTTTTTCTCGGCGTTTGCAAGAAAGCGCTGCCACTCGGCAGCATCCAGCGGAGAACGCCCTTGCAGCACGGCAAGGCGTTTGCCCTCGGTGTCGTTTTGCTGCGGATGGTTGCCCAGCACCAGATCCACGTGCTCGCTGGCAAGGCGGTGTAACCCCTCGCGAAAGCGCTCGCGGCAATCAAGAGAAAGCCCATAGCTTTGCAGGAACTTTGCGGCCATACTGTTTCGGCCAATGCCGCCGTGCATTGCGGCGATCCTGCCGCTTGGCAGCGTGATGAGAAAGGAAAGCACACCGTCGGTATGACCGGGTGTCAGCAGACAGCGCACCCGTGTACTGCCGAAGGTGAAAACGTCGCCGTCCTCGACCAATGTGTCACAGTTGAAAAAGGGTAGCGGCTCCTCGCCAAGCTCTCTTGCCCAGGAGAGATCCAGCGTGCCGTTGACGATCTCGTTGTCAGCGCGGCTGATATAGGTCCTGGCACCGCCTTGCGCAGCAAAAAACTGCGTGTTGCCGATGTGATCGTAGTGCCCGTGAGAGTGCAGAATGGCGCAGATCCGCTTAGGATCAAGGCCAAGCGCGGCCAAGCTGTGCAGGATCTGCTGCTGCATCACGGGGTAGCCGGTATCGATCATCACCAGCCCCTCCTCGGTATCGATCACGTGGACCGAGACCTTGGTGCTGCCTACAAAATAAATGTTTTCAAACAGTCGGAAGGGAGGGATGTCGGAAAGCACGGCCTGCGCATTTGCATCCTTATGCATGGGACGTACCCTCCCACTCCTCGGCGGGCTCTACCTCCATCAGCTTGGCGATGGTGGGTGCCACGTCCTTGATGGATGCCTCCTCCAGCACCTTGCCCTTGGCAAAGGGCTTGCCGAAGAAGAAGAGCGGAATGGTCATATCCTCGGGGCTCTCGGTGCCGTGGGTGCGGTCGTGTCCGCCGTGGTCGGCCAGGAATACGAAGGTGTAATCGTCGCCGAAGCTGTCATAGACCTGCTTCACGCACTCGATGGCATCGTAAGTGTCCTGCATATACTCCTTGCCCATCCATCCGAAAGCGTGTCCCGTATCATCGGTATCGGCAAGGTAGAGGAACACAAAATCAGGGCTTTGCTCCCTGATATAGCGAATGGCGCGCGGCGTGATCAACTGGTTGGCATCCTGATATTGCGAGCAACGCAGATATTCAACGGCATTCCATTTGCCGGGGCGCGCAATGTCACGTAATTGCTCCCACGTATAGAAAAATCCGCACTTTTTCTTGGCGGCAGCCAGCACGTCTACCAGTCCGTCAATGGGGCGTACCTGAGGCATATAAACGTTGGTGGTGGTGCCGTGACGGGCGGGATCCACGCTGTGGAAAAGGGACATATGACAGGGCAACGTAACGGAGGGCATCACCGTCCGCGCGCCAAGGCAGTAGGTGGAGATCTCCTTCATCTTTTCCACAAAGGGGTGACCGCAGCTCACCAATGCATCGGGGCGAAGACCGTCGGACAGGATCAAAATAACTTTTTCGGACATGATATATACCTCCGCTGATGCGCTTTTGCGCTTGGTTGCTTTCATTATAGCGGTGCAGCACCCGAAAGTCAAGGGAAAGGGAGAAAAAAGAAAAGGCCGAGGCAAGCCTCGGCGCGAGGGAATAGATCCTTCGCGGGTGCGGGTCGGTCAAGCTGACTTAACAACCGATTTGGTTGAGTTCGCAATATTATTATGTTTCGTTTTTATCTTTTTGTCAATCTCCTCGCAACGGGCATTTCGCCTGCGGCGAATATTTTGCGCCTTGCCGCTTACAAGCCGGCTTGACGCGCTCTGCGGCGCAAATGCGCACCCGCGTTTGTGCGCTATATAGCCCCGCGAGACGTCGGCTTTCTCCTCGCGCACAAACCGTGGCGCATTTTGCCTGCCTGCTCCAAAGAGAAAAGGACGCCCGTGGGCGTCCTTTTCTCTTTGGAGCAGGCAACGGGAATCGAACATCCCGCCCGTGTCCCTCAAAGCCCCGTATTTACTGGGCTTTTTTCTTTTCTTCTGTTGCATCGTGTTGCATCAGTGCCTCAAAGACGTTATTGGCCTGCTGGCTTTTTTCTCGCAGGCTGTCTTGTGATACTTGCAGATAGACGCTGCGCATGACACGATCCGAGGACCAGCCACCGATAGTTTGAATATACATGGGATCAATACCGTGCGCAGAAAGCACCGATACGAAAGAGTGTCGCAGATCGTGGAAGCGACATTCCGGCAGACCGTTCTTTTTGAGAATGGCGAGGAAACGCTTGGTGATAACGTCCGGGGTATACTTGAAAATGTATTCATCCTCGCTTTCGCGTTCTGTGCTCCGGATCAGCTCCAGGATGTAGTCGGTTGCGAAAACGACACGTTTGGACTTTTTAGTTTTTGGTTCTTTAACATAATCTTCGCTGCCGATTCTTCCGCGAGACCTTTCGATACGGATCATCTTTCTTTCGTAGTCCACGTCAGAAAAGCGCAGGCCGCAGATCTCACCGCGCCGGAGAGAACATATGGTAGCAAGGTGTACCGGGATCTCGATATTTGTTCCCTTGAATACCTCGAAGATTTTTATAAGGTCTTTGTCAAACGGTGTTGCGTATTCAATTTCTTGTTTATGCGGCAGAGAGATTTCTCCGATTTCTACGTTGTTTTGCTTTAATGCCGCATTGATCAGTCCATAGGCGTTTCTTACTGATTTTGGTGTTCTTTTTTTCTCGCCATTGCCATTTCTGCCTTTGAACATGTACTGAGTTAGTGCGGTTTGTAGATTGACTTTCGTTATTTGAAGAAGCGGAGTATCGAGGTAGTCTCCGAAGTTCTTTTCAATCGTTTCATAGGAACGAATGGTTGTCGGCGAAAGGATCCCTCGCCGGGACTCAATATAAGCTCGCATCGCAACCCGCAACGTAACGTCCTTTTTTTCTACCTTCTTCCCCTTCCCCAGCTTGAAGGTCAGGGCGGCGTAATCCGCCTCATCCTTGGTGTCGGCGATAAAGGACTCCACGATCCGCTTGCCGTTCTCGTCGGTGCCGAGCAGCACCTGCGCCCGCCACTTGCCGCTGGGTAACCTGGTAGCCATTATATCTCCCCCGTCGGCTCGGTGCCGGTACGCAAATAATCCTCATAGGCGCGATCAACCTTGGAAAGCACGTACGAAGAATATATGCCCACGCCGATCACAAACACTGCATAAATAATTGACAGCACCAGCATCACACCGTAGGAGGAAAAGATCGTCAACACCATATTGGCACCGACTACAACCGTTTCCGCCACATACATCACTGTGCTTTTCTTTTTTATCATATAGTAGGCGATCGCACCCATCACCACGGCAAACACGCCAAAGAAAATTGTCGCAAACGCGCCGCCGGGACTTGTGTAATTGACAAGCATAACAAAGCTGTAGATCATCTCTATCACGCAAAACACGCAAGCGATCATGCACAGCACCGGCATCACTTTTAACCAATTCTTTGTGCCCTTGGAGGTAAACGCTTCAACAAAGCCGAGCCGATCCTTACATTTGACCGGTTTAACAGGCTCCGCCTGCACCCGCACCGGATGCGGCACATCCATCATCGGCGTCGCGTCCAGCACGGTCTCCACGTACGCCACTCCACACTGAGAGCAGTATTTCTCCCCTTCAAGCGCTTCGTTTCCGCACTTGGGGCAAATGTACTTCACAGTCCCCTTCTCCAGCCTCGTGGCGCAAAAAGGGCAGAATCTCGCGCCCTCGCGCACCTGCTTGCCGCATTCGGGACAGACCGTTCCGGCAGGAGCGGCTGCAGGTGCTTTTGTTTCCGCCTTCATAGGAACGGCAGGCGCAGGCTTCACAGCAGCGACGGGCTTGTAAAAGACCTTACCGCACCCGGAGCAATGATCCACACCGACGCGGATCTTTTGACCGCACATGGGACAAAGCGTCCACAACACTTGATTTTGATTCATGTTGTCCTCCTAATTCTCATTACATTCCGTGTCGCCATGCACGGCGGAATCCCATTTGCTCTGCTTCTAACACGGTGAATGCATATCCTTCCCCTCTGTCTTTTTCGATTATAGTCCTATCGTAATTAGAGTCGAAAGGAAGATGGTATATTTTTTCTCCCGTAGTTCGATTTACGTTACATTTTATTCTTGCGAATTCCCTCATCGGCTTTCCACGCACCAACGTAATTTCTAAAGCTTTTGCAACCTCTTTTGCTTGGTCGGATAGTTCTGTTGTAGTAACAAAAACCCCTTCCACACTTTCATCTTTGTGTGAAAGCCTATATAAAATCAAAGTTCCATACAATTGAAAAATATGCTTCTCATGGATTGTTTTTTCTTTTGACCAATTCTTGCATTGGATGATAAGCGTTGTCCCTTCTTTCGTGGCAATTAAATCTCTCCCCATATCTTCGAGATTTTTTATGATTCCCATATACTCCACACGATAGCCCTTTAATTCGTACTGTTGTCCTATGAACAATTCATAATCTCGTCCAACCTGCCACTTGGTTTTGCGGCCGGCTATATATCGATCTAACGCAAGCTGGTTTCGCTCCGTAACGGAAAGGCGGTTATATTCCTCGTTGGTCAAGTAGCCTCTCACCTTATCAGATTCATCTTGATTTTCTAATTCAAAAAGTTCTTCATTAAACCCGCTATCAAAAATATCTTCAATGTTTGGAAACAGCTCTCGAATGTATGCGTATTTGTATTCCAGTACTTTTTTATCTTGGAGTATACTGCGAGTTTCTTGTTTTAGTTCTCTTATTCTTTTTGCCTCTACCAAGGCAGGATGCGATTTCTTTTCTAAATATTCCGCAGAGTTTTCATAATGAACAGTCAATAGATCCGCAATAGTGCCAGCTAATTGAGGGTAAGCCTTGCATTTTTCCTGTATTAACTTTTCCAAGTTCTCAATCTGTTGTTGCTGATATAATTTTGCTCTTTGAACCAATTCTCGGTCTTTCATTACTTGACTTTGGGCTATTTTAGCAGCCTCTCTTTTCGCTTCTGCCTCTCGTTGCCTTGCAGACATTGCATCCGATATGGCAGATGCGCCCATGTATAGCAAAACACAAATAACTATTACACCTACAAACCCAAAGAAAATTGCCATATCAATCGCAATCCTTCCCCTTTGCCTCATCCTCACATTCTCGGACAGGCATATCTTGATAAAAATGTTCCTTGTTAATATGGCGCAGCTCGTGTTGCACCGCCTCGTCGTAATTGTCCTTGGACAGCCGCCCATTCAAGTATACGTTATAATCCCCGTTCTCGTCAAGGACTGTCACGCCGGGAATCGTGTCGGGCAGATCTATCACACGCACGATCACCTCACCCATTGCCGTCATTCCGCAGGGCTTCGATGATCCTGACAGCTTTTTCCACGTCCTCCTTGGTGGCACCCTTGAGCGTAGAAAACAGCATCCGCATTTCGGGGCGATTTTTCAGATACTCCAAATATTCCGCAAGCTCGGCATCGGTGTCGGGCTTTTTTTCTTCGTCGTCAGAAAAGATCTCTACAGAAACCTCAAAATAATTTGCAATTTTCTGTAATGCTTTGTAAGACAAGGATTTCGTTCTCCCCATCTTTAATTCTGTAAGCGCGGAACGAGAAACCTGGCTCTCTCTGCACATCTCGGAGATCGTAATCCCCCTTGCGCTGCATAAATTCTCTATCTTTTTGTACAATTCTGTCAATTTTAAGCACCCCTCTTTGTTGTTTGTGCCAAATTTACAGAACTCTGTAAAAACCCATTGACAATTACACTTTTCTGTTGTACAATAAAGGAGGTTACAGAACTCTGTATTTCTATTGGTTGTTCGCACCTCCATTATATTACATTTTTCTGTAATTGTCAATACCCTTTATTAAAGACGGAAGGAGGCACCAATGAAACACCCTTTTAGCGATTTCGGTAAGCGGATCAAGGTTGCTGTTTTGGAACGCGGCGTCACCCAGGAATGGTTGATCGCACAGGTCCGAGAGAAAACAGGGCTTTACTTTGATTCTTCTTATCTAAATAAGATCATGATCGGAACGAATGGCAACGAGAAAATCGTGTCCGCCATTAAAGAAATTCTGTCCATCGAATGATTCCGGAAAGGAGCTCACCATGACCACCCAACCCATCACCCTGCAGATCAGCCTGCTCCTTGACGAGCAAGGCAACCTGACCGCAGCGATCCCACAGCCAGAGGGCGAGGACGTGACCGTCGATGCCGCTGCCGTCAAGGCCTCCTCTCGCACGTGCGTTAAAAGATCGGAAGGAGAGATCCTCTCCAAGCGCATCAAGGAGGCAATGGACGACCGGGATCTGTCGGTGGCGGATGTGGCGAAGAAGCTGGGTGTCGCCCGCCCCACGGTCTACGAATGGATCGCGCACCCGGGTAACTGCAAGCTCTCCACCCTGCTGCAGCTCTGCCGCACCGTCGGCATCCGCCAGCTCTCACTTGTGACGGGGGGCAAATACCAATGAGCAACGTCGCCCTGCTACGTAAGATGATCCGCTACGCCCAGCAGCTGATCAAGACCATCAACGAGGCTCTGGACGAGCCCTTCTTCTTCCTCACCGGCGAGTGCGGATTTTTCCGCCTGTACGGCGGCGACGGAGACTGCGACCGTCTGGTCATGTCCGGCAAAATCGATATTGCCGGGATCGCAAAGCTCATCCTCCGACTGGAGGAGGTCGCGCGATACATTTAAGAAAGGAACCCGATCATGTATCTCACCTACGATGAATTGAAAGAGAAGGCGCTCTCCCCCCGATGCCACCGCCAAGGATCGCGTAGCGCTTTTCCGCCGCCTGGAGCAGGACGATATGCGGTCCTGGAACGGCGAGTGCTTCTATCTCGGCGACGGGCTCTGCCTTTACCCTGTTTACGACGTCACCTACGACGAGGACGGCGAGATCGAGGAGATCGAGCTTCTCGACGCTGAAATCAGACCCTGAAGAAGGAGTATATCATGAAAAAATTAACCGGCAAGGACGTGCGCGAGCTTGTCGCCCTCAAGGGCGCAGGCAAGACCACGCAGGAGATCTCCGAGCATTTCGGCATCTCCGAGCAGACCGTCCGCAACTACTACAGAAAAGCGAAGGAGAGCAGCTCCCGCGTCTGCCCCAAGTGCCACCGCGGTCCTTTCCCGCCCGAGTATCCCTACTGTCCCTTCTGTACCGAGGATCTGCGTTCCCGCAAGGAGCGCGTGCTCGACACGCTGCGCAGAGCCATCAAAACGTTGCCCCCCCCGCCCTACGACAACAATACCAGTATTATCAATTACGCCTTGAGCAAGGCGATCTCGTATCTGGAGGAAGCCGATAATGTGTGACGTCTGCCTTCGATCCATCGGGCACGATCCTCGCTGCCCTAACTACCGCCCCGCGCAGGTCGGCAAGTGCCCCATCTGCGGGGATGTCATCTATGAGGGCGACGAGATCGTCCGCATCTACCACAAGTATACCCGGATAGACGGTAAGGTCGTCCGGAACGACCGCCATATCGCTGTACACAAGGAGTGCGCGGACGAGCCCGACAACCGGGACGAGCTGCTGGCACTTTGTGAGATCGAGCTGAAAACAGACTACGCCAAAGGAGAATGAGAGATGAGAAAAACCGATTTCAAAAGGATCGAAAAATTGATCCTGCAGGAGTGCGAGGAGCGCCTCTGCGAGCTGCATCGCAACGTCACCACCGCCGTGATCGGTGAGGCGCGCCGCCTCGCCGCCACACGTCCCGTCAGTATCGCGCTCTCCCCCAACTACGTCGCCATTTACGTGCACGGCAAGACCGTCGGCGATGACGAGAAGCCCGACTGCGATATCTACAGCGCAGATAACGATGACACCGACGGCCTGATCGAGCTGCTGGAGACCCTGCAGCAGATCGACGTCTACGACCTGGAGGAGGATGAGGACGATGCTGAAGCCCTTTCTTGAAATGCGCGATATCGATGTGCGCCAGTATTGCAAGCACCGCAAGACAAAGGATGAGGACGGCAACGTTCTGACCATCCCCTATCTTCCTTGGGCAAAGTGCCTCGTGCTGCTTCATGAAAACGGTGCCGAGAATGTACGTTATCGCGCTCTGCAGGGCAAAGACGGCTCCTATCTGTTCTGCACCGGTGAGGAGTTTCATTCGAAGAAGAAGATCTACGGCAAGGACAAGTCCGTATCCTACGAGGATCGGCACACCGCCTGCTATTTCGTCACCGTAGAGGTGGTTATCGACAAAGAAACCTTCGTCATGCCCTACCCGGTCATGAACGGCACCGCCGTGGTCTATGACGATACCCTCAACCAGCTCCGTGTTCACAATGCCATTCAGCGCGCCCTTGTGAAATGCGTGGCAGTGAATACAGGGCTTGGCATCAAGCTCTGGGAGGACGATGATGAGACCGAGGATCACGACAAGCAGCCGGAGGTCGCCTCCGCCGCCGCTCCCCTGCAGGTTAAGGAGGAGATCGAGCGCATCGCCACCGAGAAGGTCCAGCGGGGGCTTGCCTACAAGGATATGCTCTCGCTTCTGGGCATCACCGATAAGCAGTTCAAGGAGATCCTGCAGGGCCTGCATAACGGCTCCTGGCTCCTTGGCGCCATCCGGAAGCTGTGATCGTCACAAAGGACCGCAGCGGCTGGATCGGTGCCTCCGACACCGCCATGGTCATGGGCAACTGGCGCACCCCCACCTGGCACAAGTGGTGGGCTATAAAATTGGGCATCGTCAGAAAGGATCTCACCACACGGGCAATGCTCGCAGGCACCTATTACGAGCACCCGATCCTGGATGCCCTC
This sequence comes from Oscillospiraceae bacterium, assembly GCA_015065135.1. Taxonomy (GTDB): domain Bacteria; phylum Bacillota; class Clostridia; order Oscillospirales; family CAG-272; genus Firm-07. Next base: position 3,440 of record SVQY01000001.1, on the reverse strand, counting down.
GGGGTACGAAAACGCGACAGACAGATCCGCATCCGTCGCCTGCGGCTGCGGGTCAATCTGGACGGCGAGGATCGCCGCATCCACGAGGTCAAGACCTACGGCAAGGAAACCTTCAAGGTCACCAAGGCATATTGGCAGCAGGCGCAGGTGGAGATGTTCGCCGCCCGCAAGCCTCTCTGTATCAACGCCTACCGCCTCACCGAGGCGGAGTACGGCAATTTCTTCCTCCCCATCGACCCCGAAAGGCTCTCCGAGCACCCCGTGGACTACGATCCCCGGTGGATCAGAGAGGAATACCTGCCCCGCCTGCGGATCCTCGCCAAGGCATTGAAGAAAGGAGTATACCCCGATGAAAGTCTGCGGTAAGATCCTTAACGTCCAGAACGACGTGATCACCGTCCGCGTGCAGGCGGATGCACAGAACTGGTGCCTGGATCACCGGGCAAGGACGGTGGAGCTCCGCCTTGACGACGGGCGCAGCATCACCGCCGAGCAGCGGCGCAAGATCTACGCCACCATCCGTGATATCGCCGAATGGATGGGTGATACCCCCGATGCGGTGAAGGTCTATTTCAAATGGTCCTTCTGTGGGGACGAGGAGCACGAGAGCTTCTCGCTTTCCAACGTTGACCGGGAGACCGCCACCGCCTTCCTCACCTATCTCATCGATTTCTGCATCCAGAACGGTGTGCCCTGCTCGGATCCCCTGTGGGACCGCTGCGAGGACGTGGAGCGGTATATGTACGCCTGCGTCATGACGAGAACCTGTTGCATCACCGGTAAGAAGAACGCACAGATCCATCACGCATTTACTCGTGTCGGAATGGGCAGAAATCGCAATGAGATCTGCCACATTGGAATGACCGTAGTACCGCTTGCTCCGGATATCCATACCATGCTGCACTATTCCGGAGGCGAAGCGGAGTTTTATGAAAAGCATCACATTGTTCCTATTGCACTCACCGAAAAGATGTGCAAGCATCTCCATTTAGGAAGGATTCCAGCATCATAAGGAGGGCGTATGGCTAATACAGACCAAACGTGGCGAATTTGCCCCATTGCCGAGTTTTTTGAGGTATCGATGTCGGGAGACATTCGCTCAATCAAAACCAACCGAATTTTGAAACCGTCGAATAACGGCGCCGGTTATCTATATGTTTCTAAAGTTTTTGGTAAAAAGAAAAAGCACTATTATGTGCATCGTCTCGTGGCAGCTGCATTTCTTGAAAATCCCCAAAATTTACCTGAAGTCAACCATATCAACGGTAACAAGGCAGACAATGCTGTTTCCAATTTGGAATGGTGCACCCGTAAAGAAAATCTCGAACACGCCATACGGATTGGACTAAAACTGCCAAGCGAAGTCCAACGAAAAAAAGCATCTATAACGGCTCAAAAGTCCTTGCCGTCGATGCGTTCCGGTTGGAAACGTTGGCTTGCATCCGAGCCCGGTAAGAAAAAAGCAGCAGAAAACGCAAAGAAAAACGGGCTAATCGGATCCGCTAAAACAAGCAAAAAGGTCAAGCGCTTGTCCGACGGAAAAATCTATCCCAGTATTTCAGAAGCATCGCGAGATACCGGTCATTCTCACAAACTGATCCGGAACCATTGCAACATGGCAGTTATAAAGCCATTATTTTCATACACATAATGCCGCCAAAGCGGCGCGATATACCGTCTGCGACGACGCGATATAAAGGAGACACCATGAAATTAGCATCTCTGCTCCGCGCTATGGAGTCGGAAGAACACGTACAGATCGTTGATGCCAATGCGCCCGTTGATCGGATGCAGCTTTTCGAGGGCACCGTCGAAGGTGCCGCTTGTCAATGGTTTCGCAACGGCATCGTGGAGCTGATCCTCCGGGAGGGGGACGGACCGATCCACATTCTCATCAACGTCGAGTACCAAAAGAAAAGGAGAATCAACCAATGTCAGCACTCAATCTGAACAAGGTCGTGCTTGCGGGGCGGCTCACCGCCACCCCGGAGGCAAAGCAGACACCGCAGGGTGTCAGCGTCACCACCTTCAACCTCGCCGTCAACAGGCGGCACACGCGGGAAGCCGAGCCGCAGGCTGATTTCATCAGCTGCGTTGCCTGGCGGCAGACCGCCGATTTCATCACCAAGTATTTCCGCCGCGGCTCTGCCCTGTGCATCACCGGCGCCATCCAGACGAGAAGCTGGGAGGATCCCAAGGGCGGCGGCAAGCGCTACGCCACCGAGATCCTCGTGGACGAGGCGTATTTCGTGGACGCCAAGGGCGATACCGAGGGCGAAAATCAGCCCGCTCCCGCCTCTTACATCCCAAGCGCCTACCTCGCACCCACCTCACCTGCTGCCGCCCCTGCCGCGCCCCAATTTGAGGCACAGAGCAAGGACGACGACCTGCCCTTTTAAAGGCGCGGAGGTGATCAGATGCCTAACCGTTTCATAAAGGAGTCGATCAAGCGCAGTCCGCAGATTGACGCATTGACCTGGTTTGAGGAGGTGATCTTCTATCGCCTCATCGTCACGGCAGACGATTACGGCCGCTACTACGGCGACCCCATCCTTCTTCGCAACGACCTGTTTCCCACCAAGGAAAGCATCACCAAGAAATCCATCGAGGACGCGCTGAAAAAATTGGCAGCACAAGGCTTGATCATCGTATACGAGGCGGTGGACGGCAGACGGTACGTCGCCCTCACCACCTGGAAGGAGCATCAGACCGTTCGCGCCGCCAAAAGCAAGTTCCCGTCACCCTTTGAAAGCGGTTGCAAACAATTGTTTTCAAATGCTTGCAACCCGAAAGCAACCGAAAACAAATGCTCGCCTTATTCGTATTCGAATTCGTATTCGTATTCGTATTCGGAGAGCGAAAACGCGCCCGCCCCCGCGCGAGGCGAGCTGAAGACCTTTGGCAAATTCGGCAACGTGCTGCTGTCGGATGAGGAGCACGCCGCTCTCATCGAGCTGATCCCCGGTGCCGATGATTATATCGAGCGCTTTTCCGCTAAATTGGCGGCAAAGGGCTACCAATACGACAACCATTACGCGGCGCTCGTGTCCTGGTACATTGAGGATAAAAAGGACGAGCCGGAATGCAGCTTCGACGTGGATGATTTCTGGCAAGCCGCCATCAACAGGACCTACGGAGGTGACCTATGAAAGCAAACGTGCGCCGCACCTACAACAGCCTGACCGATAAGGAGCAGCAGCGGATCAAGCAGCTCGCGTATGAAATTGCCAGAGAGCAGTTTGAAAAGGACGTGATGCTCATCATGGATCAGCTGATCAAGATGTCCTGCTTCGCCCTGCACATCACCTACGGCTTTGGCGAAAAGCGCCTGTTCTGTTATCTCGGTGCCTACCGTCGGCTGTTCCGACGGTACATCAAGGCAAACAAGGAGGGGATCCTGATGCGGGAGCTGGATGCCCAGATGCAGCAGATCTTCCGCC
>SVQY01000084.1 GCA_015065135.1 Oscillospiraceae bacterium | reverse complement strand
TTGATGTTTATATCGTGGACACCGAGGAGCGCAAAAAGGCGGTCTGGTCTGCTCGCGGCGCCTTCCTGGAGGCGATCAAGGCCTCCACCACAGAGATGGACGAATGCGACGTGGTGGTGCCCGTCAACCGTGTGGATGCGTTCATCAAGTTCACCCACTCCCTTTCGGACGAGATGAAGGTACGCATCCCCAGCTTTGGCCATGCGGGTGACGGCAACCTGCACGTTTACATCTGCCGCGATGCCCTCTCGGACAAGGATTGGGAGAGCGTGTTTGCCGCTTGCTTTGACCGTATGTACGCAAAGGCGGAGGAGCTGGGCGGTCTGGTCTCGGGCGAGCACGGCATCGGCTTTGCCAAAAAGCAATACCTCAAGAAGCAGTATGGCGAAACGCCCATTGCCCTGATGCAGGGCATCAAGCGCGTGTTTGATGAAAAGAATATCCTCAACCCCGGCAAGATCTGCTTCTGATAGAAAAGATCCCCCAAAACGGTACCCGTTTTGGGGGATCTTTCTGCTTTAGCATTGCTGCAGCAATCGGATATAGAACTCTACCGAGCGGATGAGGCAATCCAGACGGATGCGCTCGTTATGGCCGTGGATGGTGCGCCGCTCCTCGGCGGTCAGATCCATAGCGGAAAAGCGGTATACGCGGTCGGAAATGGCGCCGTAATGGCGGCTATCCGAGCATTGCATCATCAGATAAGGAGAAACGATGCTGCCCGGCCAGGTGCCGCGTACAGCGGCGACCACCCTTTCGTAGGCCTCGCAATCGGTGCGCGAGATGCGGCTGGGCTCTACGTGGTGACCCAGCACCGGCTTGATCTCGCTATGATCCGCCAGGCGCATCATACGGTCCACCGCGCCCTGCACGCTATCCGCGGGATTGAGGCGCAGATTGGCGGTGACCGAGGCCTTGGGAGGGATCACGTTGGGGGCATTGCTGCCCTCGCTTTGGGTAAAGGCAACGGTGGTGCGCAGCAGCGCATTCAGATCGCCGCCCTTGGCACAGATGGGGCGCAGCACCCAGCCGAACAGCCAGAGGTTGGCAAAGATCATACGGAACAAAAAGCTCGAGCGTCTGCCCAGGGTATCAAACATCTCCTTCACCGGCTTGGTGGTATGTAGCGGAAAGGGATGATCCTCGATCCGACAGACCGCACGGGAGAGATGTCCGATAGGGGTATGGGGCTTGGGCGCCGAGGCGTGGCCGCCGTTGCTCTCGATGGCAAGGGTCAGGTTCAGCATACCCTTTTCGGCAATGCCGATGAGAGCGCAGGGCTCCTTGACGCCCGGGAACACCTTCTCCACCACGGCACCGCCCTCGTCCAGCACGATACCGGGGGTGATCCCCTGCTCTTTGAAATAATTGACGATATGCAAGGCGCCGTCGCCGTTGACCTCCTCGCCACCCGAAAAGGCGAAGTACACGTCATGCTCCGGCACAAAGCCGGTGCCGATCAGATGCTCGGCGGCAGAGAGCGCCGCGTTCATGGTCACCTTGGTATCCAGCGCACCGCGCCCCCAGAGAACGCCGTCCTCGATCACGCCCGAAAAGGGCGGTTTTTGCCAGGCGGACTCCTCAACGGGCACTACGTCATAGTGCGACATCATAACCGCCGGCTCGGTGGCGATCTTGCCCTCCCAGCGGTAAAGCAGCGCTCTGCCCGGCAGCTTGGTCAGCCGGCAGGTGCGATGCACCGTCGGATAAAGGGTGGGCAGCAGCTCCACCAGCTTGGTGAACTCGGCCTCATCCTCCAGCGACGCGTCATGATAGGAGACGGTTTTGCAGCGCAGCAGCTGCTGCAGGCCATGGATGGCAGCCTCGTGATCAAAGTCGATCGGCGCGCGCTCTGTCTTTTTCTCTGCCCTCGGGCGGAAGGCGAGGGTGCGGATCAGCACCACGGCGATCAGCACCGCCAGCACACCGCAAAGGGCGATCAGGATATACAGTAAAGCTTCAGGCATCGCAGACACCTCACAGAAGGCCCTTCTTGTACATCACGCGGCTGACCACCATCGTGAAGATGACGCTGACCGGCACCATAATGCCCACGGTACCGGCATTCAGCGCGGGGATGGCGATAAACAGCACCAGCATCAGCACGATGGGTGCGATGGCGATCTTCCAGTTGCGCGAAACGAATACCACGCCAAGGCCGCCGAAAAGGGCGGGCAGGATCTGCTCGAAGGCAGGATCCAGCACGGGATTTTCCAGAAGAGGGGTCAGCGGCACCAGCAAAATAACACCCAGAATGATGATAACGGTGGTCACGATGCTGGAAACGGCGATGGCGATGGTGGAGATGACCTCGCCCTCCTCCGAGCTGCCCTTGACACCGGCCTGATCCAGCGCGCCGAGCGCGCAGGGGAGCTTGAGGTTGGAGATATTACCCGTGACAAAGGAGAGGTAAGAGCCGCCTGCACCCAGCATCGGAATGTAGGTAAAGGTCTCGACCACGCCCACCGCCCAGTACATAGGCGCGGTGGCCAGAAGGCCCATGCCAAGCCCCTTCCAGTCGGGCATGGCGCCGAACACGATGGCCACGATGATCGGGAAGGAGAACAGAACCGCCACCATAGAAAAGTTCCAGATACGGCCCCACTTGTGAATGCTGTTCATGTACGCGGCACCGCCCTCGGTGGTGTGCGAGTCGGCGGCAACGGTGGTCTCTACGGTTTTATTTTCATCCATGATTCAGTCCCTCCCTTCAGCAAAGTACGTGGGTGAGCAGGCTTGCAGCCTCGCTTGCAGCCTCGGCGGCCTCGGCAGGAGAGCCGAGCCAGCGCGTGATCGGAATGGCGGCAGCCATACCCACCACAAGGCTGACGGGCAGCGCGTAGTCGGTGATCCAGCGCCATTTGGTCAGCTTGACCAAAAGACCCGCCAGTGCCATGGTCAGCGCCGATACCAGCATGACCAGCACGGGGGTGAGGCCGTAGGTCTCGCCCTTGAAGATCGAGCCGAAATCACAGAATACGAAGCCGAGAAAGGCGGCGATCATACCGATAAACATCGAGGCGTTGAAGATATCCGCCCATTTTTTATCCCGCTTTTCCATATTGATCATACCCTTCTGCATCTTTTTGGCCACAACAGGCACCAGCCAGATGCCCACCATAATACTGATGGTCATAACAAGGGCGATGGTCACGTAGGCGGAGGCGGTCATCACGTTACCGCGGCCACCCAGCTGCATGCCCATAGCGCTGAGGGTATTCTGCGCCGCAATGGTCTCATAGGACTGGGAGCCGACGACGCTCAGGCGCAGCCAAGGGAGCGGAATACCGAGATCCTTGGCCAGCGTGGCCACGCTGATGATGATGGCAATGGCCGGCGCGATGGTAAAGACGGCGGCACTGGTGGCAATACGGCGCAGCTTCTTTTTCTCCATTCCCATCTTGACGCCGCGGCGCCAGGCGAGGATCAGGAAAAAGATCGACTGTGCCAGCACGATCAGAATGATCGCGCCTGCCAGCACGTAAAGCAAAGGATGGTTGATACTGAATTCCATGCTGTTTTTCTCCTTTTTTGATTGAATTTCTTATACCGTTTCGGGGTTTTCTGTGATTTTTTGCAGTAGCGCGGTGCAGCCCTGCAGGATATCCGCATAGGCCACGTCAAAGCGGTCTGTGTACCAGGGGTCAGCGACGTCGCCGCCGCGCGGCGTGTAGTCCATCAATCGGCGGATCTTGCGCTGCGGATCGCCGCCGAGAATGCGGTGCATATTGCGGATATTGGCGCTATCCATACCCACAAAGAGATCGTATTTATCATAATCGGCGGCGGTCAGCTGCACGGCGCGCTTGCCGCCGGGGTCGATGCCGTGCCGCAGCAGCTCGGCACGGGCCGGCGGATAGACCGGATTGCCAACGCCGTTCCATATTTCCTCGGTAGAGGTGGCAGAGGAGGCAAACACGATGTCAAGCCCCTTTTCGGCCGCCAGCCTGCGGCTGATCATTTCCGCCATCGGGCTGCGGCAGATGTTACCGTGGCAAACGAACATGATATGTGTGACAAAATGGCCTTTTTTGATACCGTTCACCGCCTTTTTTGCTTTTTATAGCTCCATTGTACCACAAAAAGGCAAAAAAGGCAATGCCCACGGCGGATATTTTCGGCAGCGCAAAGAAAAGGCGGGAGAGCGGCGCGGGTGCGGGAGGGGGGAACCCTCCCCTACAAGGTTCATGAAACATCGCGCGTAGCTAGGAGGCGGTGCGGAGGGCGGAAGAACACCTCATCCACCGCTAAAGCGGTCCCCCTTCCCCCACTGGGGAAGGCTAAAGCAAGTGCAAATTCGATAAGCAAAACGCTTACCCGTAGAGTGATTTTACAAATCGGTTTGCTGCACTTCTGCCTTCCCCAGTAGAGGAAGGCTAAAGTGGGTGCGCATTTGGTAAACAGAATGCTTGTCCACAGAACGGTTTTATAAAAGGCTCGCTGCACTTCTGCCTTCCCCAGTGGGGGAAGGTGGCACGCGAATGCGTGACGGATGAGGTGTA
>SVQY01000083.1 GCA_015065135.1 Oscillospiraceae bacterium | reverse complement strand
GAATTTCAAAAAAGTGAGGAAAACGGCGAAAAACGAAGAAAACCCGAGAAAATCTCGGGTTTTTCGGTTGGCATCTTTTTTGTCAACTCGTCTTGGAGGCGCCACCCGGATTCGGACCGGGGATAAGGGTTTTGCAGACCCGTGCCTTACCACTTGGCCATGGCGCCATATTCAGAATGCTTTACTATTATAGCAGGGTAGGGTGCTTTTGTCAAGGGCTTTTTTGAAAAAGGTAAAAAGAATTTTTGCGCGGCAGCGGTTGTCGGCAAAGGGGAAGCGTCGATGGCGCCATTAGCCTTCCCTTGTGAGGGAGTGGGGACCGCGGCAGCGGATCACGGGCAGAGTTTTCGTATTTGCGAAGCAAATCAACGGCGTGGCCGTTGAGAAAATCTCCAGTTATTCGCCGCAGGCGAATTCATTGCTCGACATTTTCGCCTTGCGGCGAAAAGCTAAGTTTTGCCGCAGGCAAAACTTGCCCCGCCGTGGATTTCCGTGAAAATCCACGAGGGTTCTTCGCACCCGTAAGACGCGGCAGCAGATTACGGAAGCTCGTCCAATTCGCCTGACGGCGATCCATTCGCCGCAGGCGAATAGTGAAACTTGTTTTGTCGCCTGAACGGCTCCATTCGCTGCGCGAACCGACAAGATTTCACCCGCTGCGGGTCTCTCACGAGCCCCACGCGGTTGCTCGCAACCGCGATCCGCTCCAAAAAGAAAACCACCCACGCGATTGCGTGGGTGGTTTTCTTTTTGGAGCGGATTACGGGGCTCGAACCCGCCACCTCGACCTTGGCAAGGTCGCGCTCTACCAAATGAGCTAAATCCGCATAGGTGGTATGTAAGGGGTGTGAGTGGCGACCCGGATGGGACTCGAACCCACGACCTCTAGCGTGACAGGCTAGCGTTCTAACCAACTGAACTACCGGGCCGGGTGGATTGATTACCGCCCTCAAATTTCTTTGAGGGCGGCGCAATCTTTGGTGGGAACAATAGGGCTCGAACCTATGACCCTCTGCTTGTAAGGCAGATGCTCTCCCAGCTGAGCTATGCTCCCATACATCAGTCCAGCGACTTGACGCAGGCGTTATTATAGCATGTTTTGCGTGGTTTGTCAACACCTTTTTGAAAAATTTTTATATTTTTTGAAAAAGAAAAAGGGGGGCGATCAAATTGCACATTCTGCCTTGCGCAAATTTCACGCCCCGTGAAAGGAGAAGATGAGGAAAGGATTCTTTTCGATATTCCTATCATCATGTCTTTATTATAGCAGATGTCATACGTCATTGTCAATAGAAATTCGCAATGAAATGTAAAAAGTGTTCGACATATTGTGATAATCGTAAAAGAAAAACACAATATGTGCAAAATGTCGTGTGACATACGACATTTTCGCGCTTTTTGAAAATGTCGTAGCTGTTTCGTGAAAAAATCAGTTTTTTAAAAAGAGTTTTTTGCTTTTTATTGACATTTTCAAGAGGATAGAGTATGATTATATCAATATACAAATAAAACCTTTTGAAAAGGAGAAGCAGAATGAACGCTGTTTTGAAAGAACTCTCGCTGATCGGTATTGTGCCGGTGATCAAAATCGACGATGCCAAGGATGCCGTACCGCTTGCGGGCGCACTGTTAAAGGGCGGTTTGCCTTGTGCCGAGGTGACCTTCCGTACCGCTGCCGCCAAGGATGCCATCGCTGCCATGAGCGCCGCGTATCCTGAAATGCTGGTGGGCGCCGGTACCGTTCTGACCACCACGCAGGTGGATGAGGCGGTTATGGCAGGCGCCAAGTTCATTGTCAGTCCCGGCCTCAACCCCGAGGTCGTGAAATATTGCGTGGAGCGCGACATTCCCATCGTGCCCGGCATCAATAACCCCACGGGTATCGAGCAGGCACTTTCCCTCGGTCTTACCACCGTCAAATTCTTCCCGGCGGAGCCCTCCGGCGGCGTGAAGATGATCAAGGCCATGGCTGCCCCCTACGGCAACGTGACCTTTATGCCCACCGGCGGCGTGAATGCCGACAATTTGGCGGATTATCTTGCTTTCCCCAAGATCATTGCCTGCGGCGGCAGCTGGATGGTCCCCTCAGATATGATCGCCGCGGGGAACTTTGACGGCATTGAGGCGCTGGTGCGTCAGGCTGTGGATAAGATGCTGGATTTCAAGCTGGTGCATATCGGTGTGAATTGCCCCTCCGAGCAGGAGGCAGACGGCGCCGCTGCCGCGATGAAGGAGATCTTCTCTTTTGCCACCGACAAGCGGGACATTTCCTCCTTTGCCGGCACCGGCTTTGAGTTTATGAACTTCAACGGCCGCGGCACCATGGGTCACATCGCGGTCAAGACCTCCAATGTGGAGCGCGCTATTTATCACCTTTCCCGCCGCGGTGTCAAATTTGACGACAGCACCGCCCGCACGGATAAGAACGGCAACCGTACCTTTATCTATCTCAACGACGAGATCGCGGGTTTTGCCTACCATTTGGTACAGTGATTTTTGAAAAGAGGGAACTGCAATGGAGCTTTCTATTAACATCAGCAACCTGATGGGTCGCTATGATTTTGCCAAGTGTATCGATATTTATAAGGAAGCGGGCTTTACTGCCTGCGATTATTCGCTGATGGGACTCGTCAACGACGGTGACCGCTGGAACGGCGCCAACTACCGCGAGCTGGCCGAGGAGGTCCGCCGTATCGCAGACGAGAAGGGCTTTCCTATCACCCAGACCCACGCCCCCTTCACCTTCAAGAGCGCTTTGTGGGATGACCCCGTTGCCTACGAGGAGATCGTTTTCCCCCGTATGGTGCGCACCCTGGAGATCTCGGGCATGATCGGCGCCAAGACGGTGGTCGTTCACCCCATCCACCACATGGTCTACCACGGCCATGAGGAGGAGATCTTTGAGCGCAATATGGCTTACTACCGCAGCCTTATCCCTTATGCCAAGGAGTATGGCGTGAAGGTCGCCGTGGAGAATATGTTCCAGGCCGATCCTCGCCGCAAGTGTATCGTGGCCGATACCTGCTCCAATCTGCAGGAGTTCATCCGTTACGTGGATACGCTGGATAGCGAGCAGATCACCGCGTGCCTGGACGTGGGTCACGTGGGCCTGCCTCTGACCGATATAGAGGCCCCTGAATTCATCCGCGGCCTCGGCCACGACCGCCTCGGCGCCCTGCACATCCACGACAATGACTACCGCAACGACCAGCACGTGCTGCCCTACCTCGGTACCATCAACTGGATGGAGGTGGCAAAGGCCCTGGGCGAGATCGATTATCAGGGCGACTTCACCTATGAGGTCAAGGGCAACCTGGTTTGCAACTGTGACGAGGGCTTCCTGCCTACCATGGCCGCCTTCTATGCCGCTCCCGGCAAGCACATCTGTGCCGAGATCGAGCGGAACCGTCCCGCAAAGGGCTAAAATCTCATACCGTTTGGCTATTAAAAAACGGGGAAGCCGTTTAGCTTCCCCGTTTTTTAGTTTTACTTCAAAATCACTTTTCTGAAATTCTTTTTGCCGCGGCGCAGGAGCTTTCCTTCGGCAAAATCAGCCACCGTGTAGGCCTTTTTGATGTCGGTGACCTTTTCACCGTCTACATTGGCACCGCCTTGCTCTACAGTGCGGCGTGCCTCGGACTTGGAGGCGCACAGCCCGCTCTTTACAAACAGGGTCAGCACGTCGATGGCGCCGTCAACAAAGTCGTCGGCGGTGAGCTCGGTGGTGGGGGCATCCTCGCCGCCGCCTGCACCGAACAGAGCCTTTGCCTGCGCCTCTGCCTTTTTGGCCTCCTCATCGCCGTGTACCAGCGCGGTCAGCTCAAATGCCAGGATCTCTTTGGCGCGGTTCAGTTGCTCGCCCTGCCAGCCGTTCATCTCCTCGATCTGCTCGATGGGCAGGAAGGTCAGCATACGGATACACTTGAGCACGTCGGCATCCCCCACGTTGCGCCAGTACTGGTAGAACTCGTAAGGGGTGGTCTTGGCGGGATCCAGCCAGACGGCGCCCGACTGGGTCTTGCCCATCTTTTTGCCCTCGGAGTTGAGCAGCAGGGTAATGGTCATAGCATAGGCGTCCTTGCCAAGCTTTTTGCGGATCAGCTCGGTGCCGCCCAGCATGTTGGACCACTGATCATCGCCGCCGAACTGCATGTTGCAGCCGTACTCCTTAAAGAGATGATAAAAGTCGTAGGACTGCATGATCATATAGTTGAATTCCAGGAAGGAAAGTCCCTTTTCCATGCGCTGCTTGTAGCACTCGGCGGAAAGCATCTTGTTTACCGAGAAGCAAGCGCCCACGTCACGCAGGACCTCCACGTAGTTCAGATCCAGCAGCCAGTCGGCGTTGTTCACCAGGATCGCCTTACCCTCGCCGAAGTCGATGAAGCGGGACATCTGCTTTTTGAAGCAATCGACATTGTGCTGGATGGTTTCCTTGGTCATCATCTGACGCATATCGGTACGGCCGGAGGGGTCGCCTACCATGGCGGTGCCGCCGCCGATGAGCACCACGGGCTTGTTGCCGGCCATCTGCAAG
>SVQY01000029.1 GCA_015065135.1 Oscillospiraceae bacterium | reverse complement strand
TGGACGAGCCCAGCATCGGCCTGCATCAGCGGGACAATATCAAGCTGATCCGCACTCTGCAGCGGCTGCGCGATCTCGGCAACAGCGTGATCGTGGTGGAACACGATGAGGAGACCATGGAGGCGGCTGATTATATCGTGGACGTGGGCCCCGGTGCGGGCATTCACGGCGGCGAGATCGTGGCAGCGGGCACGCCTGCCGAGATCATGGCGTGCGAAAAGTCCCTCACGGGTGCCTATCTTTCCGGCAGGGAAAGGATCGCCGTGCCCAAGGAGCGCAGAAAAGGAAACGGTAAATTCCTTTCGGTACGCGGCGCCCGTCAGAATAATCTGAAAAATCTGAACGTGGATATTCCGCTGGGCACACTCACCTGCGTGACGGGCGTTTCCGGCTCGGGCAAATCCTCGCTGGTCAACGGCATTCTGCACCCTTATCTTGCGCACAAGTTGAACCGCGCGGTCATGTATCCCGGCCCCCACGACAGTATTGAGGGTGTAGAGCATCTGGATAAGGTCATCGATATCGACCAAAGCCCCATCGGGCGTACGCCGCGCTCTAACCCTGCTACCTACACGGGGCTTTTCAATGAGATCCGCGATCTGTTTGCCAAGACCGCCGACGCCAAGGCACACGGCTATACCGCAGGGCGCTTTTCCTTCAACGTGAAGGGCGGTCGCTGCGAGGCGTGCGAGGGCGACGGCGTGAAAAAGATCGAAATGCACTTTTTGCCCGACGTTTACGTGAAATGTGACGTCTGCAAGGGCAAGCGCTATAACAGAGACACTCTGGACGTGCGCTACAAGGGCAAAAACATCTCCGAGGTGCTGGATATGACGGTGGAGGAGGGACTTGCCTTCTTTGACGGCATTCCGTCCATCAGGCGCAAATTACAGGCGCTCTTTGACGTGGGTCTCGGCTATATCGGCATCGGCCAGTCCTCCACCACACTGTCGGGTGGCGAGGCACAGCGCATCAAGCTGGCAGAGCAGCTGGCCAAGCGCTCTACCGGTAAGACCATCTATATTCTGGATGAGCCCACCACCGGCCTGCACTCGGCTGACGTGGCAAAGCTTATTCAGATGCTGACAAGACTGGTGGATGCCGGCAATACGGTGCTGGTGATCGAGCACAATCTGGACGTGATCAAAACGGCGGACTATATTATCGACCTCGGCCCCGAGGGGGGAGACGGCGGCGGTACGCTGGTGGCGACAGGCACGCCGGAGGAGGTGGCACAAAACCCGGCCTCCTTTACGGGCGAATATCTGAAGAAATGGCTGGTGAGAAATCAATGATCGAGCTGGTTGCAACCTGTCTTTTCGGACTGGAAAAGCAGCTGGGGGAGGAGATCGACGCCCTTGGCTGCAAGCGATTGGAGACTATGGACGGTCGCGTGACCTTTTTGGGCGAGATGGCGGACATTGCAAGGGCAAATATCCGCTTGCGCTGCGCCGAGCGCGTGTTTTTGCGGTTGGGGCAGTTTCCCGCTACCAGCTTTACCGAGCTGTTTGACGGCGTGCGCGCCCTGCCGCTGGAGCAATTCATCGGTAAGAACGATGCTTTTCCCGTGAAGGGACACGCCATCAAGAGCAAGCTCTTTTCGGTGCCCGATTGCCAGAGCATCGTCAAAAAGGCAGCCGTGGAGCGGCTTTCCGCCGCCTATGGCATCAAATGGTTCCCGGAGGAGGGGATCAGGTATCAGATCGAGTTCTTTATTTTTAAGGATATCGCTACGGTGATGATCGATACCAGCGGCGTGGCGCTGCATAAGCGAGGCTACCGCCCTGCGGCAGGCGCCGCGCCCTTGCGTGAGACCCTCGGTGCCGCCCTGGCGCTGAACGCGAGACCCCGTGAGGACATCCTTTTCTGGGATCCCTTCTGCGGCTCGGGCACGATCGTGATCGAGGCGGCGATGATCCTGCGGAATATGGCGCCCGGCTTCGGCCGCCGCTTTGCCGCTATGGAGTTCCCGTGGGTACCGCGCGAGGCTTGGAAGAACGCTGCCGACGAGGCAAAATCGCTGGTGAAATACGATGTACATCCCGAGATCTTTGCCTCGGATGTGGACGAGACGGTGCTGCAATACGCCCGTGAGAATGCGGAGCGCGCCGGCGTGGATCGCTGCATCCGCTTTTTCAAGGCGGATGCCAGAGATATTCAAAAGCCCACCGCAGACCGACGGGGCACCGTGGTCTGCAACCCTCCCTACGGCGAGCGCATGATGGAAATGCCCGAGGTGGAGGCACTTTACCGCGATATGGGCCACGCCTTCGCGCGGCTTGACCCCTGGCAGATCTACGTGCTGACCTCTCACGAGCGCTTTGAGTGGCTTTACGGTCGCCGCGCCGATAAGGTGCGCAGGCTTTACAACGGTATGATCCCGTGCAATCTCTATCAGTTTTTTAAGCCAAGAACACCTTATAAAAAGGATCGCCGTTCCTGAGGAAGGAAAGGAGAAAACAGATGGCAGAGCAGAATTATGACTTTCAAAAACGGCTCTTGCAGGTGCACCGAGCAGGTCGCCGTATGGAAAAGCCCCTTGCAAAGGGGCAGCTGGAGATCACGGCGGCGTGGTCGATCGTCTATCCTGCGGACAACGCCTTTCTGGCGGATCGCGCTGCGGATCTGGCGGACTATTTTGCCGTTTCCATGGGCCTTTCGCTGCCGATCACGGACAACGCGGCAGGGAAGCGTATCGTATATGAGATCGATCCGGAGCTTGCCCGTGAGGGCGCATACCGCGTGGATGCGGCCGACGGCTTGATCCGTCTGATCGGCAAGGACGAGCGCGCCGCCGCGCAGGCAGGGTATCTTTTAGAGGATCTGCTGAACCTGGAGGAGGCGCCCTATCTTGCCCCCGGCGTGACCGATCGTGCGCCGCTTTTCCGTTGCCGTATGGTGCATTCGGGCTTCGCGGAGGACGACTTCCCGGACGGGCATCTGAACGCCATTGCGCACAGTGGTATCAACACCATTTTGGTGTTTGTCTGCGGCGTGAACCAAACGCCTATGCACGAGCTGGATTTCAACGATCTGATCGCACGTGCGGCGCGATACGGCATCGACGTATACGCCTATAGCTATATGAAAACCGCCATGCATCCCCTGGATGATGGCGCGGAGGAATACTACGATAGCCTTTTCGGCGATCTGTTTCGCAGGTGCCCGGGCTTCAAGGGCATTGTGTTTGTGGGGGAGAGCGTGCAGTTTCCGAGTCGTGACGAGCGCACCTCGGGCAGAATGCGGACCGATAACATCGATCGCTTCGGCAACAAGATCATCAAAAAGCCAGATCCGGGCTGGTTCCCCTGCAACGATTATCCCGATTGGCTGGCGCTGGTCAAAAAGGTCATCCGACGGGAAAAGGCGGACGCGGATATCGTGTTCTGGACCTATAACTGGGGCAAATGCGCGGAGGCGGACCGCATCGCCCTGATCGATGCGCTGCCCACCGACATCAGCCTGCAGGCGACCTTTGAAATGTTTGAAAATTTCGAGCGTAAGGGCGTTCCCTCACGATCGATCGATTATACCATTACCTTCCCGGGGCCGGGTGCCTATTTTGTCAGCGAGGCAAGGGCGGCAAAGCGGCGCGGTATTCCGCTTTATTCCATGACGAATGCGGGCGGACTTACCTGGGACGTGGGCGTAGTGCCCTATGAGCCCGCACCCTACCAATGGCTGAAGCGTTATGATGCCATGCGGACGTGTCATCGGGAATACGGTCTTTGCGGCTCGATGGACTGCCACCATTACGGCTTTTATCCCTCCTTTATCTCAGACCTTGCCAAGGTGCTTTTTAACGACGAGAATGCCGATGGAGAGACGGTGATCGATCAGCTGATCAGGCGGGATTGGGGGGCAGAGAACCTTGACGTCGTGCGGCAGGCCTACCGTGATTTCAGCGACGCGCTGAACGATTTTATCATGACCAACGAGGAGCAGTATGGCCCCTTGCGCATCGGTCCCACCTATCCGTTGGTGCTGTTTGGCGATCATCAGCTTCTGCTGCCGGGAGATCCCAAGGCGCACCACGGTGGTAATCTGATCTGCTTCCCGAACTATGCCTATCCCTTGCACGTGCCGGCACGGCGCGAGCAGTTTATGGGGGAGATCCGTCTGTACAAGGCATCTGCCGAGCGAATGATCGGCGCTGCCGAGCGCCTGCGCGTTCTGCTGCCCGCATTGCCCACATCCAAGCGGGATGAGGCGCAGCGGATCGTCGGTGTGGCGGAATTTATGGGCAGAACGGCGCTGACGGTGCATCACGTCAAGCGGTGGTATCTGGAAAAGCAGGGTCTGCTTGCCGCCGACGGCGCATTTGAGCGCCATCTGGACACTCTGCTGGAGATCGCCGCTGCTGAGCGCGAGAATGTGCTGGCGACCGTTCCG
The DNA here is from genome assembly GCA_015065135.1 of Oscillospiraceae bacterium. GTDB lineage: Bacteria > Bacillota > Clostridia > Oscillospirales > CAG-272 > Firm-07. The sequence goes on along the minus strand of SVQY01000029.1, from coordinate 24,796 downwards.
CTGACCGATTTTGACTCCAGGCTTGGCTTTGAGCCCAGTATGCGATATAAGGGAGACAGCGACAAGCTGCGCTGGAAGCTGGCGCATCTGGATCGTATGGTCAACGAGGAGATCCCCGCGCTTCGCGCCAAGGGAACGGTAGAAAATCCCACCAGAATGGATTTTCCGCGTGACACCTGGTCCTATCGCTTTGAATAAAATAAACAAAAGACGGAGGAACCGCGGTTCCTCCGTCTTTTGTTTTGAGATCATTCCTCTTCGGCCTTGGGTTCGGTGGTGTATTCCAGCGGAATGCCATAGGTGGTCTCGTAAATATTTTTCCAAACTGCGGCGTTCTTCTCCATCAAAGCGGCGGTATTTTCCTTGACCGTTTTTTCAGCATCGGGCAGGATCGGCTCGCTTACGTGGATGGTGTAGGCCTGCACGGGGAAGCCGTCCTCGCCAATATTTTCGGTATCCTCCATGGTGATAAAGCAGGGAACCACCGGTACGTTGTTTTTGGCTGCAATGTAGTAGCCGCCCTTCTGCAGGGGCTTTGGCTTGCGGTAGTTCCACCACATGCTCTGCTCGGGGTAGATCAGCACGAAATGCCCCTTCTGCAAAAGCAGGCTGGTGGCGCGCATAAACTCCTGCATCACCTTTGCGTTGGAGGAAAGGGGCAGGGTATTGTAATTGCGCATCAGGAAGCCATAGAAGCCGGGGAAGGCGGTATAGTTGCCCTCGCGGATCACGCGGAAGAGCGCGCGATTCTTTTGGTTGGCGGCCTCGTATGCCATTTGCATCGCAAAGCTGTCGTAGGCGTTGAAGTGATTGCAGGTCAGAACGGCACCGGACTCCAGATCGGCCAGATTCTCCACGCCGATGATCTCCTTCACGATCATCTTCTTATCCTTCAGCAGCTTTTCCAGAAAGTTTTTGGCCATACTGTAGGCAATACGGCGGTTGACACGGCTGATCGGCTTCTTGCGCAGGTAATCCACCTCTCCGGGGCGGATCTGACGGCCGGGCACGTCGTCCTCCACGTCCTCGTCAAAGCGACCCTCGCGCTCGTACTGCTCGATGCGCTCCAGCACCTCAAGGCGTGCCTTGCGCGCCTTTTCCTTCACGCGGGCAACGTAGGTGTCGGGGCGGTTCGTTTCGTCAATAGCCAGCTGTGCCAGACGGTCGCAGGAGGCGATGTCCTCAGCGCGTTGCTCGTCGGTGTAGGTGTTCAGGATCTCCTTCAGCTCCTCGTAGACCTCGGTCTTTTCGGCGTATTTCCAGAAGATATCGCCCCAACGGCAATCATGGAAGTGCCAGGGCTTGGAGACCATGATGTAGTGGATCACACAGGCCTCCTCCAGGGGTACGAACACGTCACCGAACATCTCGGTATTCCAATTTTGGGGCAGGAAAAGCACGTTATCCTGGCAGATGACGTTGAGATAGTCCTCGTCCTGCGTGACGCGGAAGTTGTAGACCGAAAGCAGCTGCATGAACTGCTCCAGCACCTTGTTTTCACGGAAATAATTGCAGTTGATGAGCAGCACGCCCGCGTTGAAGAAATTGTTGCGGTCAATGCCCATGCACTTTTCTACGTAGGTGCCGTAAACGTCGGCCTGCACCATAGCCTGCTCGTGGCAGGCGCCAACGGCATAGTTGCTGACGTCAAAGGCGTACAGATCGGCAATATTGCCCTGTACGATGGTGTCGCTGTCAATGTAGACCGCCTTTTCCAGCTCGGGGAACATATCCGCGATAAACAGGCGGTAATAGGTGGTCTTGGAATAGTAGTCGCGGATGGGCATCTTATCCTTGATCGAGTGCAGATAAGAGGTCACATCGTCAAAGGTGACCGAAAAATTCTTGGTCTCCAGGCGCTTGGCAATGGCTTGATTCTCCTCGGTGATATCGGTGTGCAGGATATGCACGTCGTAGCGTTGCTTGGGGTCGGCGTTCTCGATCATAGAAGCGAGCGACACAACGGTGTACTTGAAGAAATTATTGTCGCACGCATAAAAAATCGGAATGGGCTTGTTCATGCCTGAAAGATCTCCTTTGTCATTGAAATATGGGCGTTGGCAAACTCGGTTATCAGGACGCCGCGGGGGCGATGAAAGCGAATGCACGAAAACCATCAAAGAAAACCGCAGAATGTGGTTTTCGAAACTATATTAGCACTTTTGCATCTGTTTGTCAATAGTAAACGCGATAAATGTTCACTTTTTTCCATACAATTATAACATAAAAAACAAATTCTGTAAAGATACAAATACACAATATTGTCACAAAGCGGGTCAGATCCGCTACGTTTTTGCACTCTGTCACAGAAAAAATGAAAAAAATTGCGTAAAATCCTTGACAAAGGGAAACAATCGTGCTATATTTTTAGTGTGAAATTAGCACTTTGGCGTTTTGAGTGCTAAAATTCTGCAGGAGGTGTTGCTTGTGGCAAAGCAGGTAAATGGGCTCAGCGATCGGAAAAAGCAGATCTTAAAAGCGATCGTTGAAGCGCATATCCGGGGCGGTGAGCCGGTAGGCTCTAAATATATTATGGAAAGCAAGCAGCTGACCTGCTCCTCTGCTACCATCCGCAATGAGATGGCTGAGCTGGAGAGCATGGGCCTTCTGGAGCAGCCTCACACTTCCGCGGGGCGAGTGCCAAGCAAGCAGGGCTACCGCTTTTACGTGGATGCGCTGCTGGAGGAATACGCCATGACCGCCAAGGAGATCGCGCAGATCGACCAATTGATGAAGATCAAGATGGCTGAGCTGGATCGCATTCTGGATAATGCCTCCAAGGTGGCGACCTCCCTTACAAACTACACCGGCTTTGCGGTAAAGCCGCGTTCTCGTTCGGTCACCGTGAAGCGCTTTGAAACAGCATTGATCGACAGTCACAGCTTCATTCTGATCCTGGTCGCCTCTGATGGCTCGGTCAAAACGCGCAATATCATCACCGACAGCGAGGTGGATACCAAGCGGCTCTCGCATCTCTCGGATGCTCTCAATGAGCTGGTGTCGGGCAAGGATGCACAGGAGATCACGCTACCCATCATGATCGGGCTGGAAAACCGTATGGCAGGGGATAGCGCATTGGTGAATACCGTGATGAAGAGCGTTTACGAGGTGATGAGCGAGCTGGACGGCGGCGAGCTGAAGGTCAGCGGCCTGGATCGATTGCTGCAATATCCCGAATTTTCGGATAGCGCGGAGCTGGGTGAGCTGCTGGGGGCATTCGAGCGCAAGGATGCCATTCTGGATCTGGTCTCGGATACCGAAAGCGACAGCGTCAGCGTTGTCATCGGCTCGGAGAGCTCGGTCAAGGTCATCAATAATTCGACCGTGGTGTTCAAGCCGATCAAAAATAACGGAAAGACCGTGGGAGCCATCGGCGTGATCGGCCCCTTGCGCATGGATTATGCCAAGGTGCTGGCTACGCTGGATAATCTGGGCGGTAACATCACCCAGCTGCTGAGCGACCACAAACACAAGGATAAAGGAGAAGATCATGACGGATGATATTATGAAGGAAGAGACTGCTGCCGAGGAGACCCCCGAAATGGAGGATATTCTGGCAGAGGCCGAGGAAATGAGCCGGAACGGCAAGGATAGCAAGAAAAAGCAGCGCCGTCTGGAGGCCGAGGTGGCCGAGGCAGAGAAGAAGCTTTCCGACAAGGAGGCCGAGCTTGCCGAGCTGAACGACCGCTATCTGCGTCTTGCCGCCGAATACGATAATTTCCGCCGCCGCACCGCACAGGAGCAGGAGCGCATCTACGGCGATGCCTATGCCGCTGCGCTGGCGACGATGTTTCCGGTGGTGGACAATCTGGAGCGCGCCGCGCAGTACAGCGACGGTGAGAGCGTTGCCAAGGGCATTGCGATGATCCTGAAAAGCGTTGAGGAAACGCTGGAAAAGCTTGGCGTTACCGAGATCGAGGCGCTGGGCAAGACCTTTGACCCCACCTACCACAATGCCGTGCTGCACGTGGAGGATGAGGCCTTTGGCGAGGGCGAGATCGTTGAGGTCCTGCAAAAGGGCTATATGAAGGGCGATCGCATCCTGCGCTATGCTATGGTGAAGGTAGCAAACTGATCACAATTACAAAAATAATTAAATGAAGATATATTCTTCGGGAGGAATTTGAATTATGGGAAAAATTATTGGCATTGACTTGGGTACGACCAACTCCTGCGTTGCAGTGTATGAGGGCGGCGAGCCCAAGGTTATTCCGAATCCGGAGGGCGCACGTACGACCCCCTCTGTGGTGGCATTCTCCAAGACCGGCGAGCGTATGATCGGTCAGGTGGCAAAGCGCCAGAGCATCACCAACCCCGATCGTACCGTGATCTCTATCAAGCGCCACATGGGCACTGCTCATAAGGTGGGCATTGACGGCAAGGATTACACCCCTCAGGAGATCTCCGCTATGATCCTGCAGAAGCTGAAGGCTGATGCAGAGGCCTTCCTCGGCACCACTGTGACCGAGGCGGTCATCACCGTTCCCGCTTACTTCTCCGATGCACAGCGTCAGGCAACCAAGGATGCAGGCAAGATCGCAGGTCTTGACGTCAAGCGCATCATCAACGAGCCTACCGCCGCAGCGCTTGCTTACGGTATGGACAAGGAGAACGATAAGGATCAGACCATCATGGTATTTGACCTTGGCGGCGGTACCTTCGATGTATCCATTCTGGAGATCTCGGACGGCGTATTTGAGGTGCTGGCCACCAACGGCGATACCCACCTTGGCGGTGACGACTTCGACCAGCGCATCATCGACTGGATGGCCGATCAGTTCCAGAAGGAGAACGGCGTTGATCTGCGCAACGACAAGATGGTGCTGCAGAGACTGAAGGATGCCGCAGAGAAGGCTAAGATCGAGCTTTCCGGCATGACCTCCTCCAACATCAATCTGCCCTTTATCACCGCTACCGCCGCAGGCCCTCTGCACTTTGAGGCGACCCTGACCCGCGCGGAGTTCGATCGCATCACCGCAGATCTGGTGGATCGCTCTATGGAGCCCACTCGCAAGGCACTGGCCGATGCAGGGAAGTCTGTTTCCGAGATCGATAAGGTACTGCTGGTCGGTGGCTCTACCCGTATCCCCGCCGTGCAGGAGGCAGTAAAGAAGTTCATCGGCAAGGAGCCCTTCAAGGGCATCAACCCCGACGAGTGCGTGGCTCTGGGCGCAGCCATTCAGGGTGGCGTGCTGGGCGGTGACAAGACCGACCTGCTGCTGCTGGACGTGACCCCCCTGTCTCTCGGTATCGAGACGCTGGGCGGCGTGTTCAACCGCATTATCGACCGCAACACCACGATCCCCGTAAAGAAGAGCCAGGTCTACTCTACCGCCGCAGACAATCAGACCTCTGTTGAGATCCACGTGCTGCAGGGCGAGCGTGAGATGGCTGCCGGCAATACCACCCTCGGCCGCTTCAATCTGGACGGTATTCCTCCCGCACCCCGCGGCGTGCCCCAGATCGAGGTCACCTTTGATATCGATGCCAACGGCATCGTAAATGTCAGCGCTACCGACAAGGGCACCGGCAAGGAGACGCACATTACCATCACCTCCTCTACCAATATGTCCAAGGAGGATATCGATCGCGCCGTGAAGGATGCCGAGAGATTTGCTGAGGAGGATAAGAAGCAGAAGGAGGCTGTGGATACCAAGAACCACGCCGAGACCCTGATCTTCCAGAGCGAAAAGACCCTGGGCGAGATCGGTGACAAGGTCACCGAGGATGACAAGGCGCCCGTGAAGGAGGCTATCGAGAAGCTCCGCACCACCGTTGCCGGCGGTGATACCGCTGCCATCAAGGCAGACACCGAGGCACTTGAGAAGGCGTTCTACGCCCTTTCCGAGAAGCTCTACAAGGAGCAGGGCGGCGCTGCGGGCGCAGGCCCCGATATGGGCGGCAATGCCGGTAACGCCGGTGCCGACGGCTTCTACAATGCCGATTTTGAGGACAAGAGCGATAAGTAATAGACCCGATGAATGGGTGTTGCGTCAAGGCGCGGCACCCATTTGCCGATAGGAGAAAAAATGGCAGACAAACGAGATTATTACGAGGTACTGGGCGTCGAGAAGGGGGCCGATGAGGCAACCATCAAAAAGGCGTACCGTGCCCTCGCAAAAAAATATCATCCCGACCTGCATCCCGGCGATGCCGAGGCCGAGAAGAACTTCAAAGAGGTCAATGAGGCCTATGATGTGCTGTCGGATAGCGACAAGCGTGCCAAATACGACCAGTACGGTCATGCCGCGTTCGATCCCGCCGCAGGCGGCGGAGCGGGCGGCTACGGTGGCTTTGGCGGCTTCGGCGATTTCGGCGACATCTTCAGCAGCTTCTTTGGCGGCGGCTTTGGCGGCACCCAGCGGCGCAACGGCCCTGTACGCGGTGACGATATCGGCACGCGCGTGACCATCTCCTTTGAGGAGGCGGCCTTTGGTGTCAAGAAGGAGATCAGCTACAACCGCATCTGCCGTTGCCCCGACTGTGCGGGAAGCGGCGCTGCAAAGGGCACCTCCGCCGAGACCTGCGGCAAATGCCGCGGTAGCGGTCAGATGACCGTGACCCAGCGGCTTGGCGGTATGCAGTTCAACTCTCAGACCACCTGTGACAGCTGTCGCGGCAAGGGTAAGATCATCAAAAATCCCTGCAACAACTGTCGTGGCACCGGATTTATCCGCATCACCAAGAAGCTGGACGTTTCGATCCCTGCAGGTATAGATGACGGCGAGCGTATTGCGCTGCGTGGGCAGGGCAATGACGGTCGCAACGGTGGCCCCGCAGGCGACCTCATTTTGCAGGTGATGGTCAAGCCCCACGCTATTTTCGAGCGCGACGGCTACCATATCTACTGCGAGGTGCCGATCCCCGTGACCGATGCCATTCTGGGCGCCGAGATCGAGATCCCGACGCTGGAGGGCACCGAGAAATATACCATTCCCGAGGGCACGCAGCCCGGCACACAGTTTACCATGCGGGGCAAGGGTATTCCGTACGTCAACAGCAGTCGCCGCGGTGATCTGATCTTTGCGGTGAATGTAGAGATCCCCCATGGGCTCTCCAGCAAGCAAAAGGAGCAGGTGCGCGCCTTTGCAGGGGATTGCAAGGAATCTAATTACGGCAAAAAATCCGGCTTTTTCAAACGCATTTTTGAAAAGCTGAATAATTTGTAAGCGAGGTAGGATATGGATACCTGCAAGGAATGGACACAACTGAAGGTCACGGCTCCGCTGGAGCAGCTGGATGCGTTGGTTGCCGTGATGAGCATGCTGAATAATAACCTGATGATCGAGGATTACAGCGACATCGACCTGAAGACCTGCTACGGCGATCTGATCGACGAGAGCATTCTGAACGCCGATAAGACCATTGCCGCCGTTTCGCTCTTTCTTTCCGCCGATCGCCCCTATTCGGATGCGGTGGCGTTCCTGAACGAGCGTATGAGCGCCGAGCAGATCGACGGTAAGATCGAGCTGATCGGTGTGAACGAGGAGGATTGGGCCAACTCCTGGAAGGCCTATTATAAGCCCCTGCACATCGGGCGGAGAATGGTGATCGTGCCTGCCTGGGAGCACTACGAGGAAAAGCCGGGCGAGATCATTGTACGTATGGATCCCGGTATGGCCTTCGGTACCGGAGGTCACGAGACCACAAGACTTGTGATCGAACTGCTGGAGGAGACGGTGACCCCCGAAATGCGCGTGGCCGATGTGGGCTGCGGCAGCGGTATTCTGGCCATTTGTGCCGCAAAGCTGGGCGCAAAGGAGTGCAAGGCCTACGATATCGACCCCGTGGCGGTCCGTGTGGCAAGAGAAAATGTTGCAGATAGCGGCCTTACCAATGTTACCTGTGACGTTTCGGATCTTTTGAAGGGTGTGGACCTTTCGGGCGGCCCTTACGATCTGATCTGTGCCAATATTGTGGCGGATATCATCATCCGCATGGCGCCCGACGTTGGCAGGTACATGAAGGACGACGCCGTTCTGTTGGCATCCGGTATCATTACCGAGCGCGCCGAGGAGGTCATCTCCGCGCTGGAGCAGAGCAAGCTGCAGGTGGTGCGCCGTCTGGATGACAACGGCTGGTGCGCCCTTGTGGTCAAAAAAGCTTGACAGAATAGCAAATGATCCACTCGCTTTGGCGAGTGGATCATTTTTTGTTTGTATAAATTGCTCTCTTGACAACGCTTTATCAAAAATGCCGCCTTTTTGTTCCTTTTGAGCATCATTTTGGCACTTGTTTGTAAAAAATGTATAGAAAGCGGTGAAAAATAACAAAAAGGGCATTGACAAATTGGCTATTTTGCGATATACTAATAATCAGTTCGTAAAAAGGGGGCGATCTGTTGCCGCGTTTCTTTGTTACAAGTAGCCAAATAGAGGGCGACAGCGTCACCATACTGGGTGAGGACGCCCATCATATCTCCAGAGCCTTGCGCGCCGCCGTGGGGGATCCCGTCACGGTCTGCGACATGAGCCACACCGAATACGAGTGCGTTCTGACCGACTTTTTACCGGATCGCGTGATCGCTAAGATCCTGTCCTCTCACGCCGCTGATACCGAGCCCCCGATGCGTATCACGCTTTATCAGGCATTGCCCAAGGGAGATAAGCTGGATACCGTCATTCAAAAGGCGGTGGAATGCGGTGCTTCGCGCATCGTACCCTTTGAAAGCGAGCGCTGCGTGGCGCGGATGAAGGCGGATAGTGAGGCGCGCAAGACCGAGCGCCGTCAGCGCATCGCTACCGAGGCTGCCAAGCAATGCGGCAGGGGATGTCTGCCCGAGGTGCTGCCGACGATCTCCTTTGAGGAGATGCTGCAAAAGGCCGCTGCGGCCGATACCGTGCTGTTTTGCTACGAGGGAGATGGTACCGTTCCCATCGGATCCCTGCTGCAAAATGCTGACCTGCCGCAGGGCGGGGAGCTGGCATTGGTGATCGGCAGCGAGGGGGGCTTTTCACAAAGGGAGGCAGCAAACGCCGCGGAGCGCGGCTTTCTGATGACCGGCCTTGGACCGCGCATCCTGCGTACCGAGACAGCTCCGACCTTTGCACTGGCTTGCATTTCCTACCATTTGGAGCTATCTTCACAGTAAATCCCACAAAATAGCAGTAAAAAAACTGTGAAAAAAAGCAAAAACCTATTGCAAAATCACAAAAAAACGTGTACAATATATGTAATTCTATACAATTCAACATATAAAATGAAAGATTTGAGGAAAACGGTATGTCAAACAGATTGTTTCAAGGCGTGATCCACCAGATGAAGGATGCCATCGACCGCGTGATCGGCGTGATCGACGAGAACGGCATCATTATTTCCTGCTCTGAGCTTGTCAAGATCGGTGAGATGCGACAGGGTATCCGCGATGAGATCGCTTACTCCACCGAGGGCATCGTCAACGGCGGTTACACCTACCGTCCCGTATTTGGCGGCGCGAAGACCGAGTATATCGTTTTCGTGGAGGGCGAGGACAAAATGGCAGAGAAGATGTGTAAGCTCCTCTCCATCTCGCTTGGCAACATCAAGAACCTTTATGACGAAAAGTATGACAAGGGCTCCTTTATCAAGAATATTATTCTTGATAACATCCTGCCCAGCGACATCTACATCAAGAGCAAGGAGCTGCATTTCAACACCGAGGAGATCCGCATCGTTTTCCTGATCAAATTCTTTGGCAAGACCGATATGCTGCCCTTTGAGATGCTGCAGAATATGTTCCCGGATAAGTCCAAGGACTACGTGATCAGCGTTGGAGAGCACGACATTGTACTGGTCAAGGACATCAAGCCCGGCACCGATAGCAAGGAGATCGAGAAGATGGCGACCAACATCGCCGATACCCTTTGCACCGAGTTCTATACCAAGGTTGCGATCGGCATCTCCACCGCCGTGGATAACATCAAGGATCTGGCCCGTGCCTACAAGGAAGCGCAGGTCGCTCTGGAGGTCGGCAAGGTCTTCGAGACCGAGAAGAATATCATCAGCTACGAGAACCTCGGCATCGGCCGTCTCATTTATCAGCTGCCCACCACCCTTTGCGAGATGTTCCTGCAGGAGGTCTTCAAGAAGGGAAGCCTGGAGAGCCTTGACCGTGAGACCTTGATGACCATTCAGTGCTTCTTTGAGAACAATCTGAACGTTTCCGAGACCTCCCGTAAGCTCTTTGTACATCGCAATACCCTTGTTTACCGTTTGGAAAAGATCCGCAAGCTCACCGGTCTCGATCTGCGTGAGTTTGAGCACGCCATCACCTTTAAGGTGGCGCTTATGGTCAAGAAATACCTCAACTCCAAGCCCATCAAGTTCTAAAAATGCAATATGGTAGCCGTCAGAAGGTCCATTACGCAGCGATCCTCTGACGGCTAAGTGCCGTTTTTGCGGTGCTTGCCATTGGTCGTTATCTGACTGTTAATGCAGTCCCTTTCAGCAAATTAACACAGAAAGGCGATCGAATGATACTTCGTTTTTCCTTGCAATCCGAAACGCTCTCCCTGCGTGCGAGTGAGATCTCCGCAACGGTGCGGGAGGTGTTTCCGGAAGCCGTTTTGGCATTTGAAAATATGTTTTCGGTCATCAGCGTGACTCTGCCGGATGGCACCGATGCTGATGATGCCGGCAAGCGGATCTGCCGCGCGCTGGCCGCAAAGGGCATTACCGTTTGCGTGATCGGCAGCAGCATCTCCGCAGAGCCCGTCCGCGTACCGCCAATGAAGCGCCGTACCGTGCCGCTTCCCGCATTCGTTGCTACGGTGATCGCGCTGGTGCTGGTCTTTTCTATCGTGCTGGCCTTTATGCTGCAGTCGTTTTCTCGCAGCACAACGCTCGGCACCGGCGATCAGGAGGGAGAGGATTACGCCTCCAAGATCGCGCTGATCGATGCGATATTTGAAAAATATTCCTTATACGATACCAATGGGCAGCTGCTGCTGGATGAAATGCTGAAGGCCTATGCCGCCGCCAGCGGTGATCGTTATGCGACTTATTATACCGACGAGGAGTACAGCGCGATGCTGGCCGAGAACAACGGCACCGTCGTTGGCATCGGCATCACCGCGATGGAGGATGATCTTCATCACGACATTCTGGTGATCGACGTGCTGCCGGATTCCCCCGCAATGGCGGCGGGACTGCTGCCCGGTGACCGCATCGTGGCCATCGGTGAAGGGGAGAGTGCCCAGCGCGTTTCGGACATCGGTTATCTGGTTGCCGTGGGCGCTTTGCGCGGTGAAGCGGGAACAACGGCCAGCTTTACCGTTTCCCGAAACGGCACCGAGCTACCGTTTGCGGTCGTACGTGCTGAGGTCACGGCACGCTCTGTGACCGGACGCATTTCGGAGACCAACGCCACCGTCGGTTACGTGCGCATTACCGGCTTTGATACCGTGACACCCGCTCAGTTCAAGGCGGTCATGAACGAGCTGATCGGCCTTGGCTGCACGCGCTTCGTCTTCGACGTGCGCAGCAATCCCGGCGGAGATCTCAAATCCATTACCGCGATCCTATCCTATTTTCTGCAGGAGGGGGATACGATCCTTAGTACTGTGAAAAAGGATGGCACCACCACCTATTACAAGGTGGAAGCGGCCACCTATTCCGGCGATTACGCCGATTGCAGCATCGCACAGCAGGAGATCGGTATGTACCGCCAATATCAGACGGCGGTGCTGACAAACGGCTATACTGCCAGCGCCGCAGAGCTGTTTACCGCTGCGCTGAAGGATTATGAGCTGACCACGGTTGTGGGCGAGACCACCTACGGAAAGGGCGTGCTGCAGGGCGTTTACAGCCTGGCGCAGTGGGGCTATCAGGGTGCCATCAAGCTGACGACCGGCTATTATAATCCGCCGTCCGGCAAAAATTATGACGGTGAGGGCATCGCTCCTCACATAGCGGTCTCGCTCAGCGAGGCTGCGGCGAAGAAGCATCTGTATCTGCTCCCCGAGGGCGAGGATGACCAGCTGCTGACCGCCATCGGCAAATTAACAGAACAAAATTAAAATTTTTCAATAGACAGAGGAGAACCGTTATGGCAATCGAAAAGAAAAAAACAATGACACAAGAGGGTTATGACGAGCTTGTCAGAGAGCTTCGTTGGCGTGAGGGCGAGGAGCGCGAGCGCATTAAAAACGATATCGTCGTTGCTCGTGGCTTCGGTGACCTTTCCGAGAATGCAGAGTATGATGCTGCCCGTAACGCGCAGGCAGAGAACGAGGCGCGTATCCTTCAGCTGAAGGCTGATATTGAAAATGCCGAGGTTCACGATGCATCCAAGTCGGTGCGCGGCGTGATCGACATCGGCTCCACCGTTAAGGTGATCGATGAGAATGACGGCAGCGAGGTCACCTTCCGTATCGTTGGCTCCAACGAGGCGGATATCATCAACAACAAGATCTCCGACCTGTCTCCCGTAGGCAAGGCTTTGATCGGGCATCGCAAGGGCGACGCGATCAAGGGCATGGTAGAGGCCTCCGGCTTCAATTTTGCTTATCGCGTGCTTGAAGTGACCCGCGACTAAAAGGAGTTTCCGAAATGGCAGAAGAAATCAAGAATGCGGCCCCCGAGGCCGAAGTGAATCTGGGCGACATCCTCCGCGTGCGCCGTGAGAAGCTGGCAGCCCTGCGCGAAGCGGGTGCCGATCCCTTCCAGATCACCAAGTACCCCCAGGATACCTATTCCGCCGAGATCAAGGAGCGCTTTGCGCACCTTGAGGCTGAGGCTGAGACCGATGTGGAGGTCTGCCTTGCAGGTCGTATGATGACCAAGCGCGTGATGGGTAAGGCAAGCTTTGCTCACCTGCGTGACGATAAGGGCGATATTCAGATCTATGTCCGCCGTGACATGATCGGTGACGAGCCTTACGCAGGCTTCAAGAAGATGGATATGGGCGATATCATCGGTGTGAAGGGCATTGTGTTCCGCACCAAGATGGGTGAGCTCAGCGTGCGCTGCACCGAGGTGGTGCTGCTGGCCAAGAGCCTGCTGCCCCTGCCCGAGAAGTTCCATGGCCTGAAGGACCAGGAGATGCGCTACCGTCAGCGTTACGTGGATCTTATTATGAACCCCGAGGTCAAGGAGACCTTTGTCAAGCGCAGCCTCATTCTGCGCGAGCTGCGTGCCTTCCTTGACAGCAAGGGCTTTTTGGAGGTAGATACTCCCATTCTGACCCCCTTTGAGATCGGCGCCAGCGCCCGTCCCTTTATGACCCACCATAACACCCTGGACATGGATATGGTGCTGCGTATCGAGACCGAGCTTTACTTAAAGAGACTGATCGTGGGCGGTATGGATCGTGTGTACGAGGTCGGCCGCATCTTCCGTAACGAGGGTATGGACCCCAAGCACAATCCCGAGTTTACCAGCATTGAGCTGTATCAGGCATACACCGATTACCACGCGTTGATGGATCTTGTTGAGGAGATGATGCGTACCGTGGCCGAAAAGGTCTGCGGCAGCCTGGTCATTCCTTATTGCGGCCATCAGATCGACCTTGGCCATTGGGAGCGTATGACGATGCTGGAGGCGGTCAAGAAGTATAGCGGTGTGGACTTTAACGAGATCAAGACCGACGAGGAAGCCGTCGCCATTGCCAAGGAAAAGCACGTAGAGCTGCCCGAGGTGCCCACCAAGGGTGCGATCCTGGCCGAGTTCTTTGATGCTTTCGTTGAAGAAAATCTCATTCAGCCTACCTTTATTTACGACTATCCCGTGGAGATCAGCCCCCTTGCCAAGCGCAAGCCCGAGGATCCTGCCTATACCGAGCGCTTTGAATATTTTATCAACGCTACCGAATTTGGCAACGCCTTCTCTGAGCTCAACGACCCCATCGACCAGAAGGAGCGCTTTGAGCGCCAGGTCGCCGAGCGCAAGGCGCTGGACCCCAACTGCCGCGCACAGGTGGATTATGACTATGTGACCGCGCTGGAGTACGGATTGCCTCCCACAGGCGGTCTTGGCTTTGGTGTGGACCGTCTGGTCATGCTGCTCACCGATAGTCCCTCTATCCGTGATGTGCTGCTGTTCCCGACGATGAAGCCTGTTGACTGAATAAAAAACGATAGCCTCCCTTGAAAAAGGGAGGCTTTCCGCCATTGTTTGGCAGAAAGGAAGCCCATGCAGGAACCCGAAAAGAAAAAAGAGGAAAAATTAGAGGGCAGAGAGCTGACCTTTGGCGATACCGTAGTCAAAAGGGCTGACCGTCCCCACGGTAAGGTCTATCGCTGGCTGGATAATTTCTGGTACCATCACAAGTGGAAGACGATCATTTCGCTTTTCGTGGTGGTGGTGCTGGTGGTCTGCACCGTGCAGATGTGCGGTCGTCCGCCCGCGGGAGACGTGAAGGTGATCCTTTCCGGCCCCTATAACCTGATGACGAATGAGAATGGAGTCTCCGACCTACAAAAATGCCTTGGCGGCTATCTGGCGGCCGATTATGATGAAAACGGCATCCGACAGGTGGATATCAGCAGCTATAGCGTTTATTCCGAGGCGCAGATCAAGGCGTTGGCCGAAAATGTGGACGAAAACGGCGATCCTGCGCCGATCATCATCAATACGCAATCCAATTCCTCCAATTATCAGAACCTGATCACCTATATGCAGACCGGCGATGCCTCGGTGATGTTTTTGGATCCCTGGATCTTTGAGCAGCTGAAAAATCATATGACGCGGCTGGATACGGTGCTGGACGATCTGCCTGAGAATGTTGTGACTGCGCCGGTAGAGGAGCAAACAGTGCCATTGGGCGTTCGTCTTGGCGATACCGCGCTGTATCGCGAAAACACCGCGATGCAGGTGCTGCCTGCCGATACTGTGATCTGCCTTGCTGCGCCAATTTTGGGCGGCAATAGCAGCAATCAGGAAATCTACGCCCGTTCCGTGGCACTTTATGCCGCTCTGGTGCAATAAAAAAGAACACATCCCACACGGGATGTGTTCTTTTTTTGCGGAAATTATTGCTCCCGGCTGATCCTGTCGTAAACGGTCTCAACGATCAGCTTGGTCATCAGCGCGTGACCCTTGATGTTGGGGTGCAGGCTGCTTTCGGTATCGTAGGTGTACAAATGGCAGTTGTTTCTCAGCACGTAGCCCTGCTGCTGATCGATCAGTCCTACGTCAAAATACTCGGCAAAGGCGCGCAGAATGGTATTGGCGCGATCCAGCTTGCCGTCGTTTGCGCTGGAGTGGTTGGTCTCGATCAGTGTCATAATATAGACGTCGGGGCCGTTGTAGGAGTTCAGAATATTGTAGAGCGAGAGAGCATAGGCAGCCTCCCAGCAGCTATAGGTCTGGCCGGGGGTGATCACGGGGTTCTCATCGGTGCGGATGTAGCCGGCGTCAGCCGCCTTGGCCTGTACCTCGGCAAACCAGGCCGCTACGATCTCGCTTTCGGTCTTGGTGCCCTTGTTCTGCAGCTGCTGATAGAGATTGCTGGTGGGATCGTACTGCACGACAGAGGAAAGGTTGTGACCGGGATTGTAGATGCTGGAGGGCGAGCTGTTGATATCGTTGATGCCGTAATAGAGAATGACCAGATCGGGATTTACACCGTCATTGTTGGCAAGCTGATAGGAGCGCTTCAGCATATTGTCGTTGTAAGAAGCCTCGGATTTGCCGTAGACACGACCGCCGCTCCAGGCGTTCATCACGTCAAGGTTCATGCCCACGTCGGTGGCAAATCTGCCCCAATAGATCTTACTGTAGTGGTAAGCGGGCGCAGCCTTTTTGTGCTGACCGTAAACGGCGTTGCTGCCGATGGTGCTGTTGTACTGGGTGTTGTTGGTCACGCCCTCACAGGTGGAGATGCTGTCGCCCATCATAGAGATGTACTTGCCCTCGTATTTTGCCTTTACGGCGGCAAGCTTTGCCTGATAATCGGCTGCAGCGCTTTCTGCATCGGCAATCAGCTGCTCATAGGCCTCCTTGCTTTCGTAGGTGCGCTCCAGCACCAGGTCAAAGAGCAGGGAGGAGTGCGCGATCGAGAAGGCGCCGTCCTCGTTATAATAGTAGTAGCTGACCACGCCCCAGCTATCGGTAAACAGCTTGGCGGCAGGGTTATCGTCAGTCTTTGCCTTGTCGTTGCGGATGATGGCAGGCAGAATGGTGTCGTCGGGATCGCCGAAGGCCAAAGTCTGGGTCTTGGTCAGCGAAATGTCATACTCCTTCAGGTCGATCTTGACGTACTGGCGTACCGTCTGGCTATCCTCCAGGCCGTAACGAGAGCCGTCGATCGAAATGGTGTATTTTTTGAGCGGATTGTTCAGTGTATCCTTCAGATTGCTCAGCGAGTCTGCTCTCACCACGCACAGGGTAAAGGTGAACACGCCGTTGTCGCTTTCCAGCGTCTTATAGATCGGAATAGAGATGGATTTGACCTTGCAATCGCTGATCTGCATATCGTCCACCATCAAAAAGGGGGCGTTTTTGAGATTGGCGATATAGAAGGATTCGTCATCCTCATCCGCGAGCATCGTACCAATAGAGGTAGAAAGGGCACTCGGCAGATAGGTGGTGGAAACGGAATAGGTGCCGTCCTCATTCTCGGTCGCACCCAGATCGTCCTCGGGGTCCTCGTCCTTCGGGCCGCAGCCGACCAGCACCATAGAGCAGATCAGCAGCAGGGAAAGGAAAACAAGCAGCAATTTCTTCATAGAAGCATCTCCTTTCGGTTGATACTTTAAATATACCATATCTAAAAGAAAAAAGCAAGAATGATTGGTAAAAAGTTGAGATCTTCGGGGATATACTTGCTTTTCGGGGCTTTTTCGGTTATAATGAAGGAGTAGAAATCTCAAGAAGGAGGCATCGGCAATGGAAGCGACCGAAAAAAGACGATATTTCCGCCCGGGCGATCTGTTGGCGATCCTTCTGGTCTTGGCGCTTGCCGCAGCGCTGTTCGGCGCCTTTTTTGCGGCACGGCGCGGCGGTGCCGCAGAGATCGCGATCGACGGTGAAACGGTGGCGACCCTGCCGCTGGACCGTGACACCGTGTATCCCGTGATTTCCGGCGACCATCATTTAACGGTACATATTGAGGGAGGCGAGGTCTTTGTGACCGATGCCGATTGCCCCGATAAGGTGTGTGAGCACACCGGCAGGATCTCCGCCAAGGGCACCTCCATCGTTTGCGCGGTGGCGAGGGTGTCGATCCGTGTTGTGAAGGGAGGGGAGAGCGATGCAGACCACACCGCAGGGTAATACCGCCATTCGCCGCCTTTGTCGGAACGCGGCACTATTGGTACTGGCCTTCGCTCTTTCTTTGGTAGAGCATCTGCTGCCGCTCTCCTTGATCTTGCCCCTGCCCGGAGTCAAGCTGGGGCTTGCCAATGTGGTCATCACCGTGGTGTTTTTTTACGGCTCACCGTTGGATGCCGCCATCATTTCGGCAGTGCGCATCGGTCTCTCAGCTCTCCTTTTTGGCTCTCCCGTATCGCTGCTTTTTTCCGCGCTCGGTGGCCTTTTTGCCTATCTGGTGCTATGCCTTTGCAGACCGCTTTCGGGGCGCCTTTTCAGCTTTGTCGGCATCTCTGTTCTGGCAGCAACAGGGCATCATTTGGGGCAGATCCTGGCCGCCTGGATCCTTTTTGACAGCGGCGTTTTTCTCACCTATCTTCCGGTGCTTTTGGTGGCCGGGATCGTGACCGGCGGCCTCACCGGCCTTCTGCTGAATCTGTCGGCACCGCAACTGCAAAAACTCTTTAAAACGGGTCTGAAACAATGAAAAGAATAATAACCGTTCTATTATCTGTTATATTATGTCTTTCTCTTGTGGGGTGCAACGGCGACTCCGCGGACTATACCGAGCGCACTTTTTTTGTGATGGATACTGCCTTCACCCTTCGGATCTATCAACCGGATGAGCGCGCGGAGCAGCACTTTTCCGCCGTGCTGACCTTGCTTGGCGAGATCGATGGTGTGCTCTCCAAGACCAACGCACAAAGCGATGTTTCCCGTATCAATCGGGAGCGCAGTGCAGGGGCACTTTCTCCCCATACCGAGGCGGTGCTGAGGGTGGCGCTTGATGTGATGCAAAAAAGCAACGGCGCGTATCTTCCCACTATGGGTGCGCTGACCGCACTCTGGCAAGAGGCGGGGGAGAACGACTGCCTGCCGGACGAGGTGGCACTTTCGTCTGCATTGGCAGATGCACGCCTTGGCTTCACATTGGAAAACGGTGTTTGCAGCTTGCTCGGTGAGAGCGCGCTGTTGGATCTTGGCGGTGTCGGTAAGGGCTATGCCGCCGATTGTGTGCTGGCCTATCTGCGCGAGCAGCAGGTAAGGGGGGCGCTTCTTTCCTTCGGCAGCAGCGTGGCGACCATGGGGGAAAAGGGAGATGGTCAACCCTTCAAGATCTCTCTGCGCCATCCGCGCAGCGCAAGTGACACCGTAGGAACGCTGACCGATCCCATCGGCGTGCTGTCGGTCTCCGGTGATTACGAGCGCTATGTTACGGTGGGCGGTGTCAATTACCACCACATTCTGAATCCCGACAACGGCTATCCCACCGATAGCGGTCTTGCCTCCGTGGCGGTGCTGTGTGAGAGCGGTGCCTATTCGGATGCGCTTTCCACTGCCTGTATGGTGCTGGGACAAGCTGCCGGAGCTGCGCTCTGTGCGGCCTTTTCCGCCGATGCGATCTTTGTGGACGGAAACGGTGCGACGGTTACTGTTGGCGCACCACAGTTTATCGGGAAATAAAAAGAGGAGCGCGGCTCCTCTTTTTTCTTTATTTCTCACTTAATATTGACATTTTCGCTCGCGTGCGTTATAATATTACATTATATTTATGATAGGAGAACTGGTATGCGTGAGGTTGACCGTGTGCTGCTGAATACCGATGCCGTTGCCGAGGTGCGGCGGCACACCGCGCAATTTGCTGCCGAGCGGGGCAGAAGGCCGCGTGTGTTTGTGCTGACCTTTGGCTGTCAGCAGAATGTGGCGGATAGCGAAAAGCTTTCCGGTATGGCCTGCGAGATGGGCTACGAGGTAGTGACCGCTCCCGAAAATGCCGAGCTGATCCTGGTCAACACCTGTGCCATTCGCGAACACGCGGAAAAGCGCGCGCTTTCCATCGTTGGTCAGTACAAGCACCTGAAGGAGCAAAACAAGGGGCTGATCATCGGCGTTTGCGGCTGCATGGTGGTGCAGGAGCATCGCCGCGAGCAGTTGAAGAAAAGCTATCCTTACGTGGATTTTGTGCTTGGCACCTCGGTGCTGCACCGTCTGCCCGAGATCCTTGCCAAAAAGCTTGCGCAAAAGCGCCGCATTTTCGGCAGCGAGGAGGAAAATGCCATTGCCGAGGGCGTGCCGATCTGCCGCGAGAGCAATTATCGCGCATGGGTCAGCATTATGTACGGTTGCAACAATTTCTGCTCCTACTGCATCGTGCCTTACGTGCGCGGTCGGGAGCGCAGCCGCGCGCCCGCGGATGTGATCGCTGAGGTAAAGGAGCTTGTGGCAAAAGGCTACAAGGACATCACTTTGCTGGGGCAGAATGTCAATTCCTACGGCAAGGGCGAGGCGCACGGCATGGATTTTGCCGATCTTCTGGAGCGGCTGGATGCCATTGAAGGGGATTTTATCCTCCGCTTTATGACCAGCCACCCCAAGGATGCCACTCGCAAATTGGTGGACGTGATGGCGGGCGGAAAGCATATCGCGCATCATTTCCATCTGCCGCTGCAATCGGGCAGCGATGCGATATTGAAGCAGATGAACCGCCACTATGACCGTGCCGCCTATCTGGATATTTTGGATTATATGCGCGAGAAAATGCCTGATCTTGCCGTGACCTCGGATATCATTGTGGGCTTTCCCGGTGAGACCGACGCGGATTTTGAGGATACGCTTGCGATGCTGCAGCGCGCTCGCTTTGACATGATCTATTCCTTCATCTACTCACCGCGAAAGGGAACGCCTGCGGCCGAGATGGCGGATCAGATCCCCAAGGAGGTCAGCGCCAAGCGCTTTGAGCGGTTACTTGCTCTGCAGGAGGCGCTTTCGCTTGCTGCAAACGAGCCGCTTTTGCACAAAACGCTTCGCGTGCTTTGCGACGGTGCCAGTAAGACCGATACAGGCATGCTTTCGGGGCGCACCGAGCAAAATAAGATCGTTTTCTGGCCGGATGACGGCACCGAGGCCGGTGCATGGGTCTGGGTAGAGATCGACCGTGTAGCGCCCTTTGCGCTATACGGCAATAAAGTCAAATAAAATTTTAGAAAGTGAGATAAAACAATGGGAATTTTTGAACTGGCCGCAGAGCTCGGCAAAACACTGAAGAACGACAAAAGACTGATCGCCCTCGAGGAGGCTCGCAAGGCCTATGAGAACGACGAGCGCGTTGGTAAGCTGATGACCGAATACGAGGTTCAGCAGAAGGCGATCCAGAACGAGGTCGCCAAGGCGGCTGCCGAGCGCAACGACGAGCTGCTCAAAATGATCCAGGCTCGCATCGATGCCATTTACGATCAGATCGTTGCTACCGAGACCTACAAGGCCCTGGAAAAGGCGCAGAACGATGTCAATGAGCTCATGGAGCTGGTCAACAGCACCATCACCTTCAATATCACCGGCGAGCAGCCCTCCTCCTGCACCCACGATTGCTCCAGCTGCGGCGGCTGCCACTGATCATCGGTATTTTTGAGACAAGGAGTGCCATTTTATGACACCAATGATGCAACAGTACTTTGAGATCAAAAATCAATATAAGGACTATGTGCTTTTTTACCGTCTCGGTGACTTTTACGAGATGTTTTTTGACGATGCGATCCGCGTTTCCCGCGAGCTGGAGCTGACGCTGACCGGCAGAGACTGTGGGGAAGCCGAGCGCGCTCCTATGTGCGGCATTCCGTTTCACAGTTCGGAGGGGTATATCGCACGCCTGATCGAAAAGGGATACAAGGTTGCCATCTGTGAGCAGATGGAGGACCCTGCCAAGGCGAAGGGGCTTGTAAAGCGAGACATCGTTCGTGTCGTCACGCCCGGCACCTTGCTGGAGCCCGGTATGCTGAAGGAGCAGCGCAACAACTTTGTCGCCGCCGTTTGCCTGGAGGAGGCCACAGTTGGTCTTTGCTTTGCCGACGTTTCTACGGCGGAGGTCTATGCCACCGTGCTTTCGGGTAATAACGTGCAAGCAAGGCTGCAGAGTGAGCTTGGAACCTACCTCCCGAGTGAGGTGGTGACCGATCGCTACCGCGAGGATTTCGGCGAGTTGGCCGAATTTGTGACGGCGCGGCTCGGCAGCATGCTGACCGATGGGCAGAGTGCCCGCTTTGACTACGACAGTGCCCTGGAGCGCTGCCGTCGCCAGTTCGGGGACAAGCTGCCGCAGGGCGCGGAGCAGGATCGCGCGATGATCTCGGCGATCGGCGCACTGCTGGATTATATCTGCGATATGCAGCGAAACGATGTGAATTACATCAAAGAGCTGACCGTTTACACCGACGGACAGTATCTGGATATGGATATCAATACCCGTCGCAATCTGGAGCTGACCGAGACGATGCGTACAAAAGAGAAGCGCGGTACGCTGCTTTGGGTGCTGGATAAGACTCGTACTGCCCCCGGCGCTCGCTTGCTGCGCTCCTATGTGGAGCATCCGCTGCTTTCTACCCGTGAGATCGCCGCAAGGCAGGGTGCTGTAGAGGAGCTGTTCGGCAACTTTATGCTGCGCGGAGAGCTTGGCGACACGCTTTCCGGCGTGCTGGATCTGGAGCGCTTGATCACCCGTATCGTCTATGGTACCGCCAATGCCAAGGATCTGCGCGCGGTGGCTGCTACCATCGGTGTTTTGCCCGAGGTGCGTCGCTTGCTTGCCGATTGCAAGAACGGGGAGCTCCGTCGAATTTATGAGGATCTGGAGGATCTTTCCGAGCTGCGCGATCTTATCGACCGCGCCATTGCCGAGGATCCGCCCTTTGTGCTGCGCGAGGGCAAGATCATCCGCGAGGGCTATAATGCCGACGTGGATTATCTGCGCTCGGTGATGAGTGACGGTAAATCCTGGATCGAGCGTGTTGCCGCCGAGGAAAAGGAAAAGACCGGCATCCGCACCCTCAAGATCGGCTATAACAAGGTCTTTGGCTACTACATCGAGGTATCTAACTCCTTCAAGGATCAGGTGCCCGATACCTATATCCGCAAGCAGACCCTGACCAACGGTGAGCGCTTTATCACGCAGGAGCTCAAGGATATGGAGGCCACCATTCTGGGCGCTGCCGATAAGGTCTGCTCGCTGGAATACGAGCTGTTTCAGGAGGTGCGCAGCACGGTTGCTGCCGAGGGCGAGCGCATCCAGCGGATCGCCAATCGCCTGGCAGAGCTTGACGTTTATCTCTCGCTCGCCGACGTGGCAGCGAAGAACAACTACGTGCGCCCCGAGGTGGATAACAGCGATGTGGTGGAGATCCGTGACGGTCGCCACCCTGTGGTAGAGCAGTTTGTAAAGGATAGCTATTTCGTGCCCAATGATGCCATGCTGGATACCACCTCCAATCGCGTGATGCTGATCACCGGCCCCAATATGGCAGGTAAATCCACTTATATGCGTCAGGTGGCGCTGATCGTGCTGATGGCACAGATCGGCTCCTTTGTGCCTGCCTCCTATGCCCGTGTGGGCGTGGTGGACAAGCTATTTACTCGTGTAGGAGCCTCCGACGATCTGGCCTCAGGACAATCCACCTTTATGCTGGAAATGAATGAGGTCGCCTACATTCTGCACAATGCGACCCGTCACTCGCTCATCATTTATGATGAGGTGGGGCGTGGCACCAGCACCTTTGACGGCATGAGCATTGCCCGTGCCATTGTGGAGTACACCAACAGCCGCAAGATCGGCGCCAAGACCCTGTTTGCGACTCACTATCACGAGCTGACAACGCTGGAGGCAGAGCTGCCCGGCGTGGTGAACTATAACATTGCTGCCAAAAAGCGCGGTGATAATATCACCTTCCTGCGCAAGATCGTGCGCGGTTCTACCGACGATAGCTATGGCATTGAGGTGGCCAAGCTGGCAGGGCTGCCGGGCGAGGTGATCCGCCGTGCCAAGGAGGTTCTTGCCCAGGTGGAAAGCACCGCCAAGGCGCTGCAGACCCCGAACGCGGAGGGAAAGCCCCAAAAGGACGAGAGCGTGATCAGTATGGAGGACGTTGCAAACGAGCAGGTCATCGAGGAGCTGAAAAACGTGGATCTCAACACGCTTTCTCCCTATGAGGCGATGAGCTTTTTGTTCGATCTGAAAAAGAGGTTGATGTAATATGGGCAAGATAAACGTATTATCCTTTGCCGTTGCCAACCTGATCGCCGCAGGCGAGGTGGTGGATCGCCCCGCTTCGGTGATCAAGGAGCTGATGGAGAATGCCATTGACGCAGGCTCCAAGCACATTACGGTGGAGATCCGCAACGGCGGTGTGACCTTTATGCGTGTGGCCGACGACGGCTGCGGCATTGCACCCGAGGATCTGCCCGTGGCCATCCGCCGCCATGCCACCAGTAAGATCCGCGAGGCGGATGATCTGGACGGTATTCTGACTCTGGGCTTCCGCGGTGAGGCGCTTGCGGCCATTGCCGCCGTTTCCGACCTGCGCATCATTACCCGTACTGCCGACGCGCCATACGGCTCGCTGCTGGTATCGCATGGCGGTGAGGTGGAGGAGGTGACCGAGCAAGGTGCACCCGTTGGCACCACGGTGATCGTGGAGAACCTTTTCGGCAATGTGCCTGCGCGCCGTAAGTTCCTGAAAAAGGACGTTTCCGAGGCGATCGCGGTCAGCACCTATGTGGAAAAGATCGCGCTCTCCCGTCCCGACATCGCTATCCGTCTCATCGTGGACGGCAATATGAAGCTGGATACCGCCGGTGACGGCAAGGTGGAAAGCGCGATGTACGCGGTTTTTGGCAGGGATTTTGTTTCCAAAATGATCCCGGTGGAGGGAAGCAGCGAGAGTGTGAGGGTCAGCGGCTTTATCGGACGCCCCGACAACGTGCGCCCCAAGCGTAATTACGAGAATTTCTTTATCAATGGCAGATATATCAATTGCCGCACCGCCGCAGCGGCGCTGGAGCAGGCCTATACCTCCTTCATCCCACCCGAAAAATTCCCCAGCTGCGTGCTGTATATCGACATCAATCCCGCTGCGGTTGATGTAAATGTGCATCCTGCTAAGCTGGAGGTCAAATTTTCTAACGAGCGCCCCGTGTTCGAGGCGGTCTATTATGCGGTGCGATCTGCGCTGGAGGCCAATTCCAAGCGCCCTGCGATGCAGCTGAAGCAAGCTGCTACCAATGCCTTTGTGCCGGTAGAGGAGGGAAAACGAGAAAGTCTTGCCAAACGTCAGATCTCGATCAACGCGCCGACACCTGCGCCCGCGCCTGTCGCATCAATGCCGACGCGACGAGAGGAGACCTTTGGCCGTATGAGTGCCGTCGATTTTGCGGGGCGTTACCAGGTGTCGTCTCCGCCTGCCTTCCGCAAGGAGGAGAACGCACCGCAGCCCAAGAGTGAGCCGATCCCGTTCCCGAGGGCTGCTGCAAGTGAGCCTGCGCCCCGTGTAACCGAAATGCCCATAGCGCCGCCGCCCACCGATGCAGATGCACCGATTATGCCTGCAACGCCCGGTGTGAAAGCAACTGAAGTGCCCGTCACTCCCGTGGAGACCGCTCCTGCGGCTCACGAAGCATCGGAACTGCCGGCAGCGGAGCCTTGGCGGATCGTTGGAGAGGTCTTTCACGCGTATATCGTGGTGGAATGTGGGGAAAAGATGCTTTTGATCGATAAGCACGATATACGCGTGAAAGACCTCTC
>SVQY01000082.1 GCA_015065135.1 Oscillospiraceae bacterium | reverse complement strand
TGGTGTTAAAGAGGATCACCTCGCCGCGACCGACACGATAGGCGCAGACAAGGGGCTGACCGTCATCGGCGAGGGCAAGCACACGGTCGGGCTTTTTTGCGTTGGTGCAGACCGCAACAGGCGCGCCGTTTACGGTGCTTTGCGCAAAAATCGGCATACCGTTTGCGAAATTCATCACATTTTCGGTAAATTCCAGTTTGCCGTCCCGCACCGCATCCATATCGGTGGTCACAGTGAGGTGTGCTCTGGTGAGTAGCAGCTTACCTCCCTTTCTTACATAAGAGAGCATCTGCTCGGCATCCCCCTCGGCAAGACGGTTATAGCCAAGGAAGGCAAGGGCGCGATGGGCGCTCCAGGTGCTTGCCTTGCCATTGGCAGGAATGATATCAAGGTTGCCGTAGGGCGTGCCGCTGTGATAGCCCTGGGGCAGATCCTCGGGGCAGGCGTGGCGATAGATCGACTTGCCGGGCAGGGACTTGGGATAGAATGCGGTCAGCAGGTCCCAGCCGTCCTCAGCGGCACTCTGCGGACGACGCACGCCCCAGATACAGTTTTTGCCAAAGAAATGCACGCCGTCATCTCTGCCGTGGAGCAGCGCAAAGGGGCTCAAAAAACGCCCCGTTCGACTATGTGTGGAAACGTAGCGGTAAAAATCCTGCTGCTGCTTCAGATGCGCGGTGCAGGCCTTGCCAAAGCGGTTGTGGCTCTCGTAATACTCCTCCAAGTGCCACAGACCCTCCTCGGTGTTGATATCGGTCGCCCCCTGCATATAGGAGGCGTACAGTGCCAGACGGTAGCGGCGATAGCGGGCGGGGCTTTCATGAGGGGTGGAGGACCACTGCACCGCGTGATGCACGCCGAAGGTGGGCATCTTACGATCCCGCGCCACACCGCGCAGGAAGCCAAGCAGGGGCTCCATCGTCGAATACATGGTCTCCGCACCGAGCCAGGTATATCCCGCCTCGGCCATGGCCCCAAACAGGCAGGCGGGACCCGTGTGACGGGTATCCCAGGGGCGACGGTAGCGCATCAAGGATTTGATCGACTTCTCGTGCGCCAGCCGATAGTCGGCAGGCATCTGACGGTCGGCAAACATCACGCGACCCTCGTCGGTCTCAAAATGGGCGTTGGCACTATGATGCGATGAGGTATGCTCGGGATCCTCTCCAAAGGCGAAGGCCTCTAAGTCGTAATACATCTCCTCGGTCTTCGTTGGGCGAAGCTTGATCCCCCAATAATACTGGGCACCGTCACGCTCGTGCAGCTGCACACCGAGAAAGCCCTTGCCCCCAAGCAGGTCGCTTTGGGGCTGGGTAGAAAGTCCGGGGATCTCACGGCCATCGGCCATGAGCACATATTTGAGATCCAGCTCCCCCATCAGACGGCGGAAGCGCCGCCACATAGGCGCGTTCAGGGTGCGAGTGCCCGCCCAGCGATAGGTGGGGCGCACGGTGATCAGATCACCCACGCCGTTGGAAAGATACCAGGAGAGATACTCCTCCATACTCTTATCGTCCTGATGAATGTAGATCATATCACCCGTGCCGGTGATGACGTTATCCTTGGTGCGGCGCACGATGCGCTTGACGCAGCCCTCTGCCGCAAAGCCCTCTCCCGACAGGGTGAAGGCGGCATCGTTGCAGGGCTCGCCGCAGGCAAGCAGGATGCCGTGGAGTCCCGCCTCGCGGAACAGGTATTCGCTCTTGCCCGAGAGCTGTTCGCTGTGGCAGGTCAGGGTCACGCGAGTATTGGGGTGCGCGGTGCGCACCAGCACGCGAGCTTTCCCGCCTGCAGGTGCAGCCTCGGAAACGGCAATGACCGACAGCGGCTCATTTGGCTGCTCGATCACGCCGATCTCATAAAAGGTATAGGGCAGCGGGTCGTGATAATCGGAAATCAGCTCATACGTGATGCGATTTTCGTGACAAAGCAGCTCTGCGGGCAGGTCAACGGACCACTCGGAGCGACGGTGGCTGCGCTCGAAGATCTCGCCCGTGAAGACCACCCTTCCGTTAAGACGCACACGAAATTCGGGCCACTCCTTACGGCTGAGATACTGCCCCACCCAATCTAACCCCTCCTTATCGGCGGTGGATTCGGTAAAGGCGGGCAGCAGGTTCTGTCCGTTTGCGGAAAGGTAAGGCTGCTCCACATAGCACTTGCCGTGATAGCCCTTACCCTCAATAAATACACCCACGTGGGCGGTGTCAAGGGGGATCTCGATCTCACGGAACAGCCCTTCACCCTCATAGGTTCCCACGGGGAACGGGAGCACGTAGCTGAAGTCGGGCGCGCCCGCCACAGAGCGAGGGTGAACGCCTTCTTTTTTGAGGCGCACGTCCACCCGCATCTGCAAAAAGCCGCCCTTGGCAAGGGTCAGGCCCTTGGCGCTGACCGTGACACCGAAGCGCCACGCGGTGGGTAGCGGTTTCATAGAAAGATAGGAGAGCTTAGGCGGCCACGTCACCTTTTTATAAACGCGCTTGAGATAGATCTCGGGGCGCTTGCAGGAAAGGTCCAGACAGTAGCGATCCTTGATGGCGTTTGCGGTATCCAGCGCATCGGTGATCATGCGGTAAAGATAAGGCCCGTCGGGCTCATCCTTCCAGAAATAATGCTGCGCGGTCTCGCCCGTGGTGAACAAGCGGTAGCGGACATTCTCCTTTCTATCCAGAGAAAAAGAGAACTCGGCGGCCTTGCCGTGAGGGCGGACAGTTGTTCCCTGCTCACCGCCGTTATAGATCTGCGTGTAACGTTCAAAGCTCATTTTGCCACTCTCCTTTCGGGTCGTTGAGCCCATTATAACATAGCATTTCACGTAGTGCAAGACGGTTGTGAAAAATTAGCAAAAATCCGCGGAGAGCAAGCTCTCCGCGGATTTGGCTTTATTTCACATAGAACACCTTGATCTCGGTCGGGGCAAAATCGTCGCTGCCGCCTTGGCTGCGGTGATCCAATGATCGTGGTCAAGGGCGATGGGCATATATCCCGTCAAAGCTTCAAAACCAAGTAGCCGTAAGGCGCCAGGCGCACACAATTGCCCGTTTGCCGCGCACCGTAGCGCAGTAGCGGCGTTCCTTGCAGCTCCTCCGCAATATCCGCCGTAACGGGGTGATCTTTGCTGTTCACGACCACCAGAATGCGCTCCTGCGCACAGCTTCGCACATAGGAGATCACCGCCGACGGTTGGCTGTTCTCCACAAAGGCAAGCTCTCCCTCCGACAACGCCACGCTCGTGTGATACAAGCCGTGCAAGCGCTCCACGTGAGACAGGCGGCGCTTGCCCTGCGCCGTAAAGCCCTTTGACCAATCCATAGCGCTGCGCTTGCCGTGCTCCCGATTGGAAAACATACAGTTTTCCGCATCGTCGCAGAGCTCATAGCCATTCCAGAGAAACGGAACACCCAAATAAGTGGTGGCGACCACTAAGGCGGCCTCCACGCCGCGAGAGGTCATCAGGATCTCGTTTCGCTCCTTGCCAACGTCGCTTGCCGTATCGTGATTATCCAATGCGCGCAGCAGCTTTTTCTGGTTTTTTCCATACCGTTTGCGCTCGTTTTCATACATTTCGCGCAAGCCGACGGCATCCGCACCCATGGCAAAGATCTGCCGCATCCGCTTTTGAAAGGCAAAGGAATAGCCCATATCAAAGGTGCCGTCAATGTATCTCGGATCCACGCCCTCGTTCAGGGTCAGCAGCGCGGGATTCAGTCTCTTGACCCGAGAAAAGGCCTCCTGCCAGAAATCCAGCGGCACCGAATCCCCCACGTCACAGCGGAACCCGTCCGCGCCGTATTCGCTCACCAGCAGCTCCATATTTTGCATCAGATACTCCCGCAGCTCACGGTTAGCAAAATTCAGACGGGCGAAGGGCCATCGGTCGGGTACGCGCACGCTGCCGTCCTCGTTACGCTCCACAAAATCGGGATGCGCCTCGATAAACACTGCCTGCCTGCCGCAATGCAGATAGACCAGATCGTAAAACACCAGCAATCCAAGGCGATGCGCCTCTGCGGCAAAGTCCTTCAGATCCTGCTCGGTGCCGTACTCCTCATCCACATGAAAATAATCGCTGATCTTATAGGGATTTTTCGGATTTCCCGTATTTGAGGCGATCTGCCGCACGCTCCAATACGCAGTATTGGGATCGTTTTCCTGCACGTAAAAGGGACACACGTAAAGAATATCCACGCCGAGAGATGCCACGTGGGGCAGCAGCTTGGTGGCTGCCTGCAGCGTGCCCTCCGGTGTAAAGGTGCGCAATGCCAGCTGATACACGATCTTGCTCATAAGAAAACCTCCCCCGTGCGGTATCTGGATTCATTTTATCATAGGCAAGCAGCAGTGTCAAGCAATTACAAAAAGTTGGCATAGCTCATCGCAAGAGCATAAAGGCGAAAAAAATTGTTTTTTAAGGGGCGAGGTTCCTGCGGGTCTCTTTGCAGCCCCGCGCGGTTGCTTGCGACCGCGATCAAAGATTACGGGGGCTCGACATTTTCGCCTTGCGGCGAAAAGCTAAGTTTTGCCGCAGGCAAAACTTGCCCCGCCGTGGATTTTCGTGAAAATCCACGAGGGTTCTTCGCACCCGTAAGGCGCGGCAACAGATTACGGAAGCTCGTCCAATTCGCCTGACGGCGATCCATTCGCCGCAGGCGAATAGTGAAACTTGCCTTGTCGCCTGAACGGCTCCATTCGCTGTGCGAAACGGCAAGATTTCAC
>SVQY01000028.1 GCA_015065135.1 Oscillospiraceae bacterium | reverse complement strand
CCCTGCTATCGCCTTGCGGCGAGGCAGGTTCTCACCGTCACCTCGGCATAAGAAAAGCACCCCAAACGGGGTGCTTTTCTTATGGTCGGAGTGACAGGATTCGAACCTGCGGCATCGTGCTCCCAAAGCACGCGCGCTACCGGACTGCGCCACACCCCGAAAATTACTGTATTATTATAGCAGACGGAGCAAGGGGTTGTCAAGGGGCGCGGGGAGAATTTGGCGTTCGCTTTTTGGCAAAAAGATTTGACACGCTTCGCACCTTGTGCTATACTGAAATATATTCCGAGGAAAGGCGAGGTGTTCCCCTTGAGGCAAGCTGAAAAGAAAAAACGGATGGCGGCGATCGTTGCGCGGCTGAAGGAGATCTATCCCGTTCCCGTATGTGCGTTGGAATCGGGAGGTGACCCGTGGCGGTTGCTTGTGATGGGGCGTCTTTCCGCCCAATGCACCGATGCCCGTGTGAACATCGTGTGCCGCGAGCTGTTCCGTAAATACCCCGATGCGGCGGCCATGGCGGCGGCAGAGCTTTCGGATGTGGAGGAGCTTGTGCGCCCCTGCGGACTGTATCACACCAAGGCGCAAAATATCATCGATGCCTCCCGTATGCTGCTGACCGAGTTCGGTGGGGAAATGCCCCACGAGATGGAGGAGCTGCTTCGCTTTCCCGGTGTGGGAAGGAAGATCGCAAACCTTTTGCGCGGCGATCTGTTCGGCCTGCCCGCCATCGTGGCAGACACCCATTGTATCCGCATCTGTGGCAGACTCGGATTTTATCCCACAAGCGAAAAAGACCCCACACGGGTAGAAAAAACGCTGGTTTCTATTGTAGAGCCTGCTGAGCAGAGCGACCTTTGCCACCGTTTGGTGATGTTTGGCCGCGACACCTGCTCCGCACGCGCCCCCAAGTGTGAGGGCTGCCCTCTTTATGCGCTATGCGACATGGGCGGAGGAAGACCCAAAAAGGAGAATTGAACATGGAGCTGCAAGTATTTCACGGTCGCCCCGAGGAGGCAAGAACCCCTCGCGAGGATGCGGCCTATGATTATCTGGATAAGCTGGGCATCGCCTATCGCCGCGTGGATCACGCCGCCGCCGAGACTATGGAGGCGTGTGCGGAGATCGACCGCGCGTTGGGTGTGACCATGTGCAAAAACCTGTTTTTGTGCAATCGTCAAAGGACTGATTTTTATCTGCTGCTGATGCCCGGGGACAAGCCCTTCCGTA
This sequence comes from Oscillospiraceae bacterium, assembly GCA_015065135.1. GTDB lineage: Bacteria > Bacillota > Clostridia > Oscillospirales > CAG-272 > Firm-07. Next base: position 28,335 of record SVQY01000028.1, on the reverse strand, counting down.
CCAAGGAGCTATCGGGACAGCTGGGCGTTGCTCGCCTTTCCTTCGGACCGGCCGAGGATATGGAGGCCATGCTGGGACTGCTTCCCGGCTCGGTCAGCGTACTGGGGCTGATCAACGACACCGAGGGGCGGGTGCGGCTGCTGATCGACAAGGAGCTGATGGATGCTGCCGAGATCGGCTGCCACCCTCTTGTGAATACCTCCAGCCTGGCGTTTTCTACACGCGAGCTGCTGGAAAAGGTGCTGCCCGCTACCGGGCACATCCCCGCGGTTGTGGAGCTGACGGGAGGGGAATAACCCCCAAACGGTATGAGAAAAGGGCGCTTTTGCGCCCTTTTCTCATACCGTTTTGCCGTTGATCATTTGATGGAGCGCGCCAAGCGCCGCATCGAGTCCGCCCACCTCGTCGATCAGGCCGCACGCAACGGCCTCTTTGCCGTCGATAATACTGCCCACATCGGTGGCGATCATATCCGGACGCATCATCAGCTCCTCCAGCTTTTCCTTGGTCACGGTGGCGTGCCGACATACAAAGCTCACGATACGTTCCTGCATATCGTGAAAATAGCGGTAGGTCTGTGGGGCACCAAGCACCGTGCCGTTGATGCGCACCGGGTGGATGGTCATCGTGGCGCTTGGTACGATAAAGGAGCGCTTACCTGCCACCGCCAGCGGTACGCCGATCGAGTGGCCGCCACCCAGCACCAATGTCACGGTGGGCTTTTGCATCGAGGCGATCAGCTCCGCCAGGGCAAGCCCTGCCTCCACGTCTCCACCCATGGTGTTCAGGATCACCAGCAGCCCCTTGACGTCCTCGCTCTCCTCGATCGAGACCAGCAGGGGGATGAGGTGCTCGTACTTGGTGGCTTTCTGGCCCTCGCCGAGGGCGTAATGCCCCTCGATCTGCCCAACGATCGAAAGGCAGTGGATGGCAGCATCTCCGCTGCCGGCGGTGATGCCGCCGCTTTTGAAGATCTCCTCCAGCTCGTTTTCGGCTTTTTTCTCTTTTTCCTCGCTCATAGCCTTCTCCTTTTGGCATTGTTTTTCTTATTTTCTCCAAATTTCTTACGGATATGCGCGGAATTCTTTCGAAATTGCATTTACAAGCGTAAAACTTTATGTTATAATAAATGCGTATGGGCGCATGCGCGCCCGAAGATTTAGACAAAAAGTGAGGTTTTGAAAATGGACAACAAATTCATCGTGGAAACTTCCGCGCGCCACATTCACGTGACGGCAGAGACCTTTGCCAAGCTGTTTGGCGCTGATGCCGAGCTGCACAACAAAAAGGATCTTTCTCAGCCCGGTCAGTTTGCCTGCGAGGAGAGAGTAACGCTGGTAGGCCCCAAGGGCGAGCTGAAGGTCAGCATCCTCGGCCCCTTCCGTCCTGCTGATCAGGTAGAGCTTTCCTTTACCGACGCACGCACGCTGGGTCTGAAGGCCGTTCCGGTCCGCGAGAGCGGCGACGTTGCCGGCGCACCCGGCTTAAAGCTGGTTGGCCCCTGCGGCGAGGCTGAAATGGCAGAGGGCACTATCGTTGCTAAGCGCCACATCCATATGACCCCTGCTGATGCTGAGAAGCTGGGCGTTTCCGACAAGGAGATCGTTAAGGTGAAGCTGGATACCGAGCGCCCTGTGATCTATGACGACGTTGTTGTTCGTGTTTCGGATAAATTCGCGCTGGCTATGCACATCGATACCGACGAGTGCAATGCTGCCGCTGCCTTCGGCGCTGTTTACGGTGAGATCGTAAAATGAAAAAAGTAAGACTTCTGTTTCAGGGCGATAGCATTACCGATGCCGGCCGCGATAAGCGCAACTACTACGATATGGGTAAGGGCTACCCCAAGTATGCCGCCGAGCAGCTTTGCAAGGATCACCCCGATGTAGCGTTCGATTTCATCAACCTGGGCATCAGCGGCAACCGCACCTGTCAGCTGTTTGATCGCCTGTACAAGGACGGCATCGAGCTGCAGCCCGACGTGATCTCCATTCTCATCGGCATCAACGACGTGTGGCATCGCTACGGCAGCAACCGTATCGAGACCACCGACGAGCAGATCGCGCTGAACTACCGCTCCATCTTGAAAAGACTGAAGGAGCAGACGAGCGCCAAGATCGTAATGATCGCCCCCTACCTGCTGGATTGCGAGGATAAGGACGCCATCCGCGAGGATCTGAAGACGCTTCTGCCCATCGTCCGCTCTCTTGCTGAGGAGTTCGCCGACGTGTACATCCCGCTTGATGAGATCTTTGAGGAGGCCGTCAAAAACCAGCCTGAGCCCAAGTACTATTCCGGCGACGGTGTGCACCCCAATACAAACGGCTCTATGTTTATCGGCGCCGAGTACGCCAAGGCCGTGAAATCCTTGATCGAGAGCCTGTAAGGAGAAAAGAAAATGAAAATTTTGGCAATCAGCGATATGTATGTTACCGAGCAGTATTATGTGGATTGCTTTAAGGCACATCCCGAATACGAGCTGCAGGTGATCAAGTTCGGCTCCGATGATTTCATTGAGATGCGCGACAAGTTCCACCGCATCGAGCGCCACGGGCCCGAGGAGGTCGAGATCCCCGAGGAGATCTACACCGCCATCGAGGATGCGGATGTGCTGATGGTGCATATCTGCCCCGTTCCCGCAAAGCTCATTGAAAAGGGCAAGAAGCTGCGCGCTGTTCTGACCAACCGCGGCGGCCTGGAGAACATTGCCGTTGAGGCGATCACCAAGCGCGGCATTCCGCTGCTCAACAATCCCGCTCACAACACCAACGGCGTGGCAGAGCTGACCATCGGCCTGATGGTGACCGAGACCCGTAATGTGGCACGCGCTCACATGGGTCTGAAGAACGGTGTCTGGCGCGAGGATTATCCCAACAAGCTCAACATCTGGGAGCTGAAGGGCAAGACCGTGGGCATCATCGGCTTCGGCAACATCGGCCACCGCGTGGCAGAAATGCTGCAGGTGTTCGGCTGCAAGATCCTGGTCAATGACATCTACTACGATCCCGACGACGAAATGCTGGCGACTCTGCCCATCAAGAAGGTGGATCTGCCCACCCTGATGCGCGAGAGCGACATCGTTACCCTGCACGCCCGCAACCTTGAGGTCATTCTGGATCGCGAGATGCTCTCCCTGATGCAGCCTCACGCCTTCTTTATCAACACGGCACGCGCCCATATGGTGGATTACGATGCCCTGTACGAGCTGCTCCGCGATGGGAAGATCATGGGTGCTGCCCTTGAGGTGCATCCCACCGAGCCCCTGCCCAAGGATTATCCCTTCCTGAAGCTGGATAACGTGACCCTGACCACTCACCGCGGCGGTGCCACCATCAACGCCTATTGTGACAGCCCCGAGATGCTGCTGGTGGACTACGCCCGCTACCTTGCCGGCAAGAAGCCCCGCTTCTTCGTCAATCCCGAGGTCGGCTACGGCAAGTAACAAACGGAACTTTCCGGATACGTTCGGTAGTTTATAAACTAAGTCAATCTAAAAAAGGAGATAAAACCCATGAGAAAAGTAAGTGAAGCCCCTTACGCAATGAGCACTGAGGTACAGCACATGTGCGTCGTGCAGAAGGGCCCCCATCACGGCCCCGCCCCCATTCCCGAAGAGGGTAAATGGGTAGAAGCCAAGCAGATCACCGACATTTCCGCCTACACCCACGGTGTGGGATGGTGTGCCCCCCAGCAGGGCGCCTGCAAGCTCTCTCTGAATGTCAAGAACGGCATCATCGAGGAAGCGCTTGTTGAGACCATCGGCTGCTCCGGTATGACCCACTCCGCCGCAATGGCAGCAGAGATCCTGCCCGGCAAGACCCTGCTTGAGGCACTGAACACCGACCTGGTGTGCGACGCCATCAACACCGCTATGCGCGAGCTGTTCCTGCAGATCGTTTACGGCCGCAGCCAGTCCGCTTTCTCCGAGGGCGGCCTTGTGATCGGTGCCGGCATGGAGGATCTGGGCAAGGGCGAGCGCTCCATGGTTGGTACTATGTACGGTACCAAGGAAAAGGGCGTTCGTTACCTCGAGATGACCGAGGGCTACTGCACTCGTATGGCTCTGGACGAGAACAACGAGGTGATCGGCTATGAGTTCGTGTCTCTCGGCAAGATGACCGATATGATCAAGAAGGGCATCGAGCCCAACGAGGCTTATGAGAAGGCCAAGGGTACCTACGGTAGATTCAATGATGCTGCAAAGTACATTGACCCCCGTAAAGACTGATAAGGAGGGAATGTATCATGGCAAAGTTTGAAGGTTATGAAAGACGCGAGGCGAAGATCCTCGCTACTCTGAAGGAATATGGCATCAGCTCCATCGACGAGTGCAAGGAGATCTGCGCTGCGAAGGGCGTTGACCCCTACAAGATCGTTGAGGAGACCCAGCCCATCTGCTTTGAGAACGCAAAGTGGGCCTACACCGTAGGCGCTGCTATCGCCATCAAGAAGGGCTGCACCAAGGCTGCTGACGCCGCTGCCGCTATCGGCATCGGTCTGCAGGCATTCTGCATTCCCGGCTCTGTTGCAGAGAACCGTCAGGTCGGTCTCGGCCACGGTAACCTCGGCAAGATGCTGCTCTCCGAGTCCACCGAGTGCTTCTGCTTCCTGGCAGGCCACGAGTCCTTTGCTGCTGCAGAGGGCGCTATCAAGATCGCTCTGAACGCAAACAAGGTGCGCAAGAAGCCCCTGCGCGTGATCCTGAACGGTCTGGGCAAGGATGCTGCTTACATCATTTCCCGTATCAACGGCTTCACCTACGTGGAGACCAAGTTCGATCCTTACTCCGAGACTGTTAAGGTCCTCTCCAAGAAGGCATTCTCCAACGGTCCTCGCGCTGACGTTAAGTGCTACGGCTCTGACAGCGTTCCGGAAGGCGTTGCCATCATGAAGAAGGAGAAGGTCGGCGTTTCCATCACCGGTAACTCCACCAACCCCACCCGTTTCCAGCATCCCGTTGCCGGTACCTACAAGAAGTGGTGCCAGGAGAACGGCAAGCAGTACTTCTCGGTTGCCTCCGGCGGCGGCACCGGCCGTACCCTGCATCCCGATAACATGGCTGCAGGCCCTGCTTCCTACGGCATGACCGATACCCTCGGCCGTATGCACGGCGACGCACAGTTCGCAGGCTCCTCCTCCGTGCCCGCTCACGTTGAGATGATGGGCCTCATCGGCGCAGGTAACAACCCCATGGTAGGCATGACGGTAGCCGTAGCGGTGGCTATTGAGGAGTCCTACAAATAAGATGCATTCTCGAGAGAACCGCCGCTGCCGTCATGCCAGATGACACGTGGCTGTAGCTGTTGCTATTGAGGAAGCATCCAAGTAATCCTTGATTTATAAGGCTTTTTGAACGATTCGTAGGGGCGAACAGTGTTCGCCCGCGGGCGTTCAATGAACGCCCCTACAAAATCACAAATAAAAAATTGGACACATCATTTACGTGTTTTTGCACGGTGATGTGTCCAATATTTTACCTATTATTAAATCGAAATAGAGTATTAATCCGTTGCTTTTTAAGGGGGGATAATTATGGTTAACAGAGAGTTTGCAGAGTGGTATTGCCATATTTTTGATGAAATGTGTTACATTACAGACGACGAAAGTTTTTGGGAGTCACGTGATTTAAAACAACTAATAGCTATGCGAGATTCCATTCTTTATAGCAATAACCGCATTGATGCCATTCTTAATGGAGTTAAAAACAACGATGAAGAATTGCTACTTAGATGCCTAAATTTCGTCGTTCGCACTGTGCGATTTCTGAATGTCCCTTTAGAGAATTGGAAATACGGATTGCGAAAATATAGAGAAAAAAGATGCATTTATAATTATATTTATACAGATTCATCTATTATAATTATAGGTCAGCAACCGTCTTCTTCAATGGAAGTAAACATTTACGATATTGATAGTTACGCAGGTCAGTTGTTAATTAATTACCTGCCACCAATTGATAAATCAAAGTATTTTGATGACTCTTTTTGGGAAGATAACATACGGGTTGATGAAAGTCCGAGCGATATTAATCCTAGTGAATCAATAATACTCACATGGATTAAACTCAAATATAGCGATAATTAATGTTTTTTATTGCTGTTTAAAGAAGATTAACGATAAAGATTTATGCCTGCTGTGATGGGACTGATCGGCGCCGGCAACAACCACATGGTTGGTATGACCGTGGCAGTGGCAGTTGCTATCGAAGAGGCAAGCAAGTAATAGGGACGCGGGTCGCTTTTTGAAAAAAGCTCCGCAAAAACTTTCATAAAAAATTGGACACATCATAAACGTATTTTCGTTCGTGATGTGTCCAATATTTTTTTATTTTTATTGAGGATTTTTGAGATATCACAGAATCAACGCAATTACCGCCACTATCTTATCTACGAGAAGCGTTCCCGCCACAGCGATGCCTGTTCGTTCATATCTGCCGCACTCCTCTATCAAGACGTTGATGACAGAGTCATTCAAATGATCGCGCCGTTTTCCAAAAGGCGTGCGCGAAGCGCTTGTACGTCGATCGTTTTCGGCGTTTTATTCTCCTTGACTGCCATTGCCGCGGCAATGCCTGCCGCCTCACCCAAAGCCATACACTGCGCCGTCGGACGTGTCGCACCCGACGCTCCGCGCGAGGCAGAGATCGGACGCCCCGCGACGAGCAGGTTTTCCACGTTCAAGGGGAGCATCACGCGGTATGGAATGTGGAATCTCCAATGGTTGAGCTCCACGTTTTCCACCTCCTTGGGAAGCGGGTGAATGTCGAGAGGATGACCGCCACAGGCAACCGAATCCTCAAAATCCTTGCCCGACAGCACGTCAATCACCGACAGGCGGTACTCTCCCACGATATGGCGCGTTTCTCTCACGCCCACGTCGGGGATATAGGTGATGCGCACGTTTTCAAAGCCGGGAACGTGCTCCTTCAAAACGCCCGTCAAAATCCGCGTTCCTCTTTGCAGATTGTACTGTGCGATACTGACCTTGCGGCTATCCAAGCCGTTGGCGTTTTTCGCGTCGGCACAGCAGGGTCCCAAGAGGATCGCCTCGTCTCGTTCGGGAAGATTGTAAACCTGGACATTGCCGGAGCCTCGGTCGGTGGAATGCTCCTTGAGATTGATGCGGAACACACACATCTCGCCTTTTTGGTAGCTTTCGATGACGTTTTCAAGGGACATAACTCCGAATTGATGCGTCACAAAGCGGTCTGGATTTTTCTGCAAATAGTCGAACAGACGCGCAAAATCAAGGTTACGGATGCGATACATCGTACCAAAAGACTGCATCTCGCCGGTCTTCTTTGCAAAACCCGTGGCTACCTCCTCCTCGGTGGCACCCACAACAAACGGAGCACCCGCCAGTGCCGCTACGTCCGCATCCCCTGTGGCATCAACGACCACACGCGCGCCGATCTCGCAAAAGCCGTTTTTATTGCAAACGACCACACCCGTAACGGAATCGCCGTTTTTGTTGACCAATACCACACGCGTATCGTAAAGCACCTCGACGTCTGCCTCCGCGAGCATTTGCATCAGCACCCATTGCGCCTCTGCCTTATCGGTAAACACGTAGCTGCCCGCTTCGCCGTGCGTGCCAAGCGCCATGCCGCTATCGATCATGCGCTTGACATATTCGTGCGCCAATCCCCGCACGACCTGTACCCGTTCGGGGGAGCGTCCCAGCTCGTCCAATACCTCACGCTTGTAAACGTCCACGTCGCAGCAGTGCTCGGAGAACTTGGTGATCCCCGCCTCTCCCACGGTCAGCATGCCGCCGACGGTAAAGGAGCGCTCAATGAGAAGGGTTTTCGCGCCCTCGCGTGCGGCGGCGATCGCCGCAAAGCAGCCTGCCGTACCGCCTCCGCAAACCACGACATCGTATGCCCCAAAGGGCTGTGCTTCAATTTGATATTTCATCATTCTTACCTCGTTTTCAAGATTCAAAAGCGGATTTCCACACTGCAACAAATCGCGCAAGACTCTCCTCCGCGCTCTTGCCCTCGTAGGGGCGCATCTCAAAGGAAACGGTCGCATCTGCGCGGTCAAGGTAGCCGATTTCTTTTAGCATGTGGATAAAGCGCCCCCCGTCCGCCTCGGTATAAAGCCCATCCGGATGATTCCACGCAGTGTGCTTGTCCCCGTAAAAAGGACTGTCGGTTTTCATAACACCGTTTCCGAGGTGAACGTGGTTGAGTACGCTCTTGGATTTTTCCAAAGCGCTCTCAAGCGTTTCATGCATGATCGGCACGTGACACATATCAAGCAGAAGCCCGATGCGCTCGAAACCGTTTTGCTTGACGCGACCAATAAATTCCACCGTTTCCGAAACGGGACCGAACAAGAATTTCTTGTCGATATCGCGGTCGGTCGGTTCAAGCGAAAGATGCACGTCGTCGGGAAGCTGTGATGCCACACGCAGGGTCAACTCCAGCACGCACTCCTTTGCCGCCTCGCGGTCGGTGGGAAGATCGGGGCCCAAGGCAAAAATGATCTTCTTCGAGCCAACCTCCAGCGCGTAGCCGACCTCGCGCATGAGCAGCGAATATGCACGCTCGCGCTCCGCCTTTTCGGGCGACGCGGGAAAGGATCGCTCCTCGCCAAAGCGGTCGCCTACGTTGTAATTGATCATCTTTCCGCTATCCTTGAGAATTTTGATCTCTTCAGCGGAACTCTCCCCGCGCCAGATCCAGCAATCCAAGGCATCGACCGGCGGGTTTGCCGCAAGCCTTTTCAGCGTTGCGGTGTGCGCCACTGCATTCGTAATGGCCTCGGGATACAAAAACTGATGATTGACACCTAAAATTACCGACATGCCGCCACCATCTTTTTTTCATAAATCAGATATTGCGACCACGTGGGGAGCAACTGCTCACCGCGCATCACAACGGTGTTTTCGTTCTCAAAAATTTCGGGGTGCAATTCGCGCATCTTGGAAAGGTAGGGGCAATCCGAAAATTGAATGCGGATCTCGTACGGTGCTTTCACTGTGAAAGGGGCAACCGTTGTAAGCGCCGCCTTTTTTGCCGCCTCGCGCAAACGCACGGCACTTTCCGAAGGAGCAAGGCAGAGCGCGGTATCAGCGCCCAGAGAGGTCTTGACGGGGCAGGTGACAACACCTTTGCCAAGCGCCTCCGCCTCACGGCATCCAAGATCATCCCCCGACACGAATTTGAGCGGCACCCCCGCCTCGGCGGCAAGCGCCGCCTCCATGCCGATCTCGCCCACAAGCATTCCGTTGAGGTAAATTGCGTCGTATTCGCGCAGATAGCTGTGTGCCAAAAGGGCATTTTCAACGTGCTGCATCGTGTGAAGCCCCATTAAATATAGCCCGTCAATGCCCGCGCCGCCCACGCCGCGCCAAAGGTCGCCGCGGATCGGCTTTCCCATGACTACAGGCTCGTCGATCTGCGTCACGTCCACGTTTCTGCCGTCGGTGTGCATGTCGTAAACGATCGCCTCACCGCCCGCCTCGCGGATCCCCGCCAGCACCGCCTTGAGATCGTTCATCAGCATTCTGCGACCGAGCTCACTGTTTTCTGCCTGTTGGAAGGTCGTCACTCCCGTCACGCCCTCAATGTCCGTCATTACCAAAAATTTCATACCCGACTCCTCTGTTCCATAATGATAAGGTCATTATAGCATGAGTCGGGTATGGATACAATCATATGTCCGATATTGGCAATAAAAGTTGTCCTATCTTTGCACACCCTCCGCATCGCGGAATTGCATCGGCGTCATGCCGGTTTTGTGAACAAAGAACTTATTAAAATAATCCGCGCCGGAAAAACCGAGCGCCTGTGCGATCCGATGCTGTGTGTAATCGGTTTCAAGAAGCATTTTTTTACACTGCTCCAGCTTTTTGAGATGAATAAACTCCAAAAGTCCCATTCCCTCGTGCCTTTGAAAGAGCCTTCCCAATTGCTTGGCGCTGATGTGACAATACGCGGCAACCTCCTTGCACGTGAAAAGGATGTCATAGTTGTCCTCCACGTGTTTTTTGGCTTTGAGAACCCGATCGTCATACCGTTCCTCACGATGCCCTGACGTCGGTGTCTGAAGCGAAATCACGTGATAAACCAAGGTATGCAACGTGTGTTTCATCAAAAAATCGCGGTTTTCAAGCATTTTTGCGGCATAATGGAAAACAAGACCCAACGAAAGCATCATTTCCTCTCCGATCGGAAGTGCTTTATATTCGGCAGCCTTCAGTGCCGCACAGATCGGCTCCGCTCCACTTTCCACCGCCAACGTCAGCTTTTCAAACTCCGCACTGCAGCTGACCACACGGTGCGGACAAGAGGGGGAGATCGTAATAAATTCTCCGTCCTGCACCGTTACAAACCGCTCCCGAACACCGTACACAATGCTCCCCTTTAATATAAAATGTATCTCGAAAAAGGAATGCTGATGACGTCTGAAATTTAATACATCCCTATTTTTGGCCTCGTTTGCCGAGATCCACTGCACCGAAAAAGCATCCCCCGAAAGCTGCGCACGGGAAATCGCACACCGATTGATAACGTCGGCGTTCCATTGAATCTCCATCTCCTCACCTCGCTTTCCAACCGCTTCCATTATACATCCTTTTCTTACTTTTTTCAATATCATGTCTGATTTTTGCATAAATCTAAAAGAAAAAATCGGACGCATCATCAGGGCTTGCCCGGATGATGTGTCCTATTTTTATGCGAAGAGAGTTGGCGACAAATTTCTTAAGAAATGTACAATAAAACAAAAAATCAAAAGCGAGAAGCATGTGGAAGACAACAGCTGATTTTTATTTTGGAAAAGGAGCGTGATGCCTAACGAAAGCGATTTTTAAAATTGACAAATAATAGAGCGTACGATATAATAAAGGAGCAAAAATAGAAGAAAATTTTATTGAAAAAATGATAAACGATCTCAGGCAAGACAGAGAACTATGGGGTGACGGTATAAATTGGGCTAAGGAGAGGACAATGAGTAAAGAGAAATATACGATAGATTTTACCAAAGTAAACTACTATTTGGAAATGCATGGTGTAATCTGGCACGCGCTTGAATTTCCCGATTATTACGGCTGTAATTGGGATGCGTTTTGGGATTGCTTAACCGATATGTATGGAGACCCCATACACATTGAAATTATTGGGCTTGACGTCATTGAAAGAAAATTCGGCGATGCCGCAAAGAAAATGATTGAGATTTTAAGGCGGTTTAAGCATTTTGGTAACGATCGGTTTTCTGACAGCATCAAAATCGAGATCGTGAGCGGAAATACTCGTGTAAGCTTGCGCTAAAACTATATGATAGGATGTGGTCTGTTCTATAGCCTGCGATTTTTTCTAACGATCTCCACATTCCGTTCGTGGACACATCATCGGGGCTTGCCCCCTTGATGTGTCCATTTTTTATGAAAAAGCCGTTTTATTATTGACAAGCGCGTTGTGTGCGAGTATTATAATATTGTGCTAAGGTAGCACAGAGCTTCAGCCCGACGGCACGGCGTGCCTCTTTGAGCGAATGGGAGATCTGATCCTTCCGCATCCCTCTTCCGTACATATGCACCTGTAACGCCGGAGCTTAAAAAGTAAACGTAAGATCAAAAATAAAACAGGGGAAGACCTGCTTTATAAGGAGACTGCAATGAACAGAAAGCTGGGAATTATGGCAAATTGCCTGCGCGGTATTTCTGCCGTGGATGCACTTGAAAAAATCAAGGCCGCAGGCTTTGAGACCTTTTTTACGGGGAATTACAAGGATGCGGACGTTGCCGCCATCAAAAAGCGAGCAGATGAGCTGGGGCTTGAATATGAATTTATTCACGCGCCCTTCCGTAATATCAATCAGATGTGGATGCCCGGTATGGGGTATCTTGAGGTTTTCGATTACATGAAGGAATCGATCGATGCCGCCGCCAAGCATGGCATCAAGTATGTGATCACCCACGTTTCGAGCGGATGGAACGCGCCGCAGGTCAATGATCTCGGTCTCTCCCGCTATGACGAGCTGGTGATCTACGCAAGAGAAAAGGGCGTGATCCTTGCCTTTGAAAATCTGCGCCTGCTTGGCAATCTGGCCTGCCTTGTGGACCGTTACGAGAAAATGGATCACGTCAAATATTGCTTTGACTGCGGCCACGAGCATTGCTACACCAAAACGGTCAGCATGATGGATGTTTTCACGACCAACGTTTGCTGTACGCATATCCACGATAATATGGGACGTCCCATGGAGGATAAGGTCAACGATTTTGACGCGCATCTGCTGCCCTTTGACGGCACGTACAACTATGAGAAAATGATGCGCAAGCTGGACGAATACGGCTACGCGGGGTCCCTTATGCTGGAGGTCTCTCAAAACCGTGAGGACTACGCGAAGATGTCGCCCGAGGCGTTCCTTGCGACCTGCTACGAGCGCATCAAAAAGATCTCCGAAATGTGACGGCGGGCGGCGCCTCCGTTCCCACAATCAAGGATGAGATCACCCATAAAATCGGACACATCATCGGGGCTTGCCCCTTGATGTGTCCTTTTTATGAGTCTGCTTTTCGGTGTGTTTTACATTTTTCTATTGATTTTAAGGTCGATCTGCTCTATAATAAAAAGGAATGCACCGCAGCGGTGCGACAGCGCATTTTCGGCAACAAGGAGGATCTCGGTAATGAAAAATTTTGAGCTTTACAATCCCGTTCGGGTGATCTTTGGCAACGGCGAATCGGAGGATATCGGTCGTTACGTGGAGGGACTTGGCAAAAAGGCCCTGGTCGTATCCTACGGCAGCGCCACGCTGAACGCCCTGCGGGGGCGTGTAGAGGCCTCGCTGAAGCGTCGGGGCATTGAGGTGGTGCCTTTTTATTGTATCACGGCCAATCCCTTGCTGTCTCACATTCGTGAGGCGGTGGAGATCTGCCGCACGCAGGGCGTTGATCTTTGCATTGCCGTTGGCGGCGGCAGCGTGATGGACGCCACGAAGGCGATCGCCGCAGGCGTTTTGTATGAGCACGATCTTTGGCAGATGTTTATCTCCCGTCAGGACCGTGACGTTTGCATTCCGCCCGAGCGGTCGTTGCCTACCGTGATGATCCCGACCCTGCCTGCTACCAGCAGCGAGATGAATTGCATCGCGGTTGCCACCAATGACGAGACCAAGGAAAAGGCATATATCTATACGGCGGCGCTCTATCCTACGCTTGCGATCATGGATCCTTCCTTGACCTGCACACTCCCTGCCTTCCACACCGTGGTGGGCGCAGCAGATGCGATGTCGCACGTGCTGGAGGCGTATCTGAACGGCGATCAGCACTCTCCGCTGCAGGACCGCCTGCACGAGGGCATTTTGGTAACGATCATGAGCGAGCTGCGCGAGATCCTGAAGGATCCCACCAATGTGGAGCACCGTGCCAATATGCAGTGGGCGGCCTCCCTCGCCTGGAACGGATACCTGCAATCCGGCTTGGACGCCCCCACGCCGATGCATCAGATGGGGCACGTGCTGTCTGCATTGTACAATACGCCCCACGGTGTGACGCTGGCGATCTTTATGGATGCTTTTTTCAGATACACATCCACGCTGAACGAGGAGCGCGCCAAGCGCTTTGCCTTGCTGGGCACCAACATCTTCGGGCTTGACAGCCGGATGCCCGCCATGGAGGCGGCCGCCAAGACGGTCGATATGCTGGTAAGCTTTATGGATGAGATCGGTGTGCCTCATACACTTTCGGCCGCGGGGGTTCCGCTCTCCGATATTGAGAAGATTGCGGATGAGATCGTGGCGCACGGCTGCAATGCACAGGGCGAGCTTCCCTCGATCCCTCCCATCGGAAGGGAAGGTATCCTTAAAATATTGAATATGGCAAAGGGCAACGAAGCCAAATAAAATTTTGTCGCTTCACAAAGCACCGCCGGCTTAAATGGCCCTCGCAAAATCAAATTCAATAAAAAAAGACACATCATTTGGGCTCTTGCCCTTATGACGTGTCTTTTTTGTGTTAAAAAGGAAAGTCAGATGTTGCGATACTCCTTATTGACCGTTATATAGCTTCCGCTTCCGGTGCTTTTGTGAATGGTGACGATCCCCGCCCATTCCAGAATACCGGAAAAGTAAGTGGAGCGACTCAGCACGGTATCCCCGTAATCCGCTCCCTCAAATTGCAAGGGAATAAAGCCGTCGATCATATCCTCGGTAAGATCCTCGCCAAGCCTTCCGCCGCTTCTGGCGATCGAATCTCCGCGATACATTTGGCCACCCAGAGAATTTGCTTTTTTAACGATCCCCTCAAACATCTTCCATCTCAGCGTCTGACTTGCGGGAAGCTTATTCACCTTAATTCCGCTTCCGTCGTGAGCGACCCAAAAGAACGTAGGTCTCTTTAATGGGCGCAGAGAGTGGCAAAGCTGAATGTGATTGGAGCCGTATTTTTCGATTTTTTGCTTGAGGATATTTGCGATAGATGGTTTGCTCATAAACAGCATCATTCTCACCCCTTAATAAATCACTTTTTCAAATGTAACCTTTGTTGCTTCAAGATCAACTCTTGCTTTATAGCCCACAGAGAGCCAGCTTGTTGCATAAGTATGGGTCAATGTATTGGCCCAATAGGCGTTTGGATGCTTGTATGCGGTTGGCGGAAGCTTAAATCCTAAAATCTCTTCGATTTCCGCATAGGTAAGCACGATCTTCTTTTCCCACTTTTCGTACAGATACTCTGCGAGCCCACGGTATTTGTCGCTTATTTTGTCGGCCGGAAACACGGGCTTTTCCGCATCCTTCGGAGCTTTTTTGCCGACTTCAAGAATTTCAGCCTCCAATACGTCCACCTTTTGCTCCAGAACCTTGATCCGGCTCAGCAGCTCTAAAATAATTAAATTTGTATCCACTTTCTGCCTCCTTTGCTTTTGTAACACTATTATACACCGCAAAAATGCGTTTGTCAAGGAGAAATTAGTAAAAAATACATTAAAATACATTTTCGAACGATTGAGTCAAAGCACAGCACGCTGCAGTTGATAGAACAGGAGATCAAATGAATACAAGCAGCTCACCGCGAAGGCGGAACGGCTCAAAAAGAAAAAACAGCCCCGTTCGGGGCTGTTTTTTCTTTACAATATGGTTTACTGCTTGTTGGCGATGTCGGTCGTCTTTTCGATCAGCTCACCAAAGCCGTAAACGAGCAGAGAAGAGAGCCAGCCAAACACAGGGCCAAAGATCAAGGGAATGATGCCGAGAAAGGCCAGATCCTCGTCAACGATCACGTCAGCGAAGAGAAGGATCGCAAAGACGAGGCCGATCAGCGCACCCAATCCAAAAACGATCTTTGCCAAAAGCTTGATCTTTGCAGCAATGTTTTCGTACATAATAATTTCCTCCTGAAATATGGAATATGGAATATGGGCGTTCGCCCAAGGCTATAATATCACGAAATGAGATAAATGTCAATATCTCATTTCGTGATTTTATATAATGGTCTTGATGGAGGTGATCCTATGCGCCTGAAGGATATGAGAGAGGATGCGGACCTGACACAAAAGGATCTGGCTGCCTATCTGCACATCAAGCAAAACACCTATTCGCAGTATGAAAACGGTCAACGCCAGCTCCCGTTGGAGATCCTGATCGCGTTGGCGCGATATTACGGCACGTCCACCGACTATTTACTGGGGCTGACCTCGGTCAAAAAGCCGTATCCGGAAAAATAAAGCACCCTTTGCAAAGGGTGCTTTTCGCTTCTATTGAAATATAACAGAAAATGTGTTACAATAAAGGAGAGGTGAGAAGATCATGGATAAACGCTTGATCCTGGAGATCCTGCCGCGGAAAAATGGGCACACGTATCCCTTTTTTCGCGTTTATGTGCCCACATCGGCACCGGGCGGCGCCTATTTTGTGCGCTACAATTTCAACTATGAATACAATGACGACCGACAGAATTATGCACCCAACTCTACCACCAACGTGAGCAATTATCGCATCCGGGAGGCGCAGCTGGTGCGTGTGACCAATGTGAGCGCCGAGGGCGTGATGCAGGAGACGGTGCTGCCGGTGCTGCAAGCGGGTGAGATCTCGCTGGCCATCCGCGAGGCGCTGCCCGATACGGCGCATCTGGTACCGGGTGCTGTGCCGAGCGGAAAAGAGGGAGAATATTATGCTGCGGATTTCATCGGCGGCTATCACGGCGACGAACGGCTCACGGAGGTAGCGCTGCGGGCCGATGGGGAAGCGCTCGCGCTTTCTGAGATCGCACCCACCGTGCGCCGCTGCGAAAAGCTTTGCTTCTCTCAGCGTGCCATACTCTACCGTTGGGGAACCTCTGCCGCAGAGAGCTTTGGCAGCCCTGTGGCGGAGCACGCGCAGGAGCTGACGGTAACGGCCAACGGCATTCGGCATCGGCAGGAGCTGACCTGGCTGCGGGATGATTTTCACATCCGACGCAGCAACTGCTATCTGCAGATGTTTACCATGCGGCGTGAGACGAACGGTGCGCCGGTCTGTGAGCGCTTTGAGGCCTTTGACGAAAAGGGCGCCTCGCTTGGTGGCGAAACGCTGTCGGTGCCGGTAGCCGAGGCGCACGTGCATTCCTTTGGCAATGCCGCGCGTACCGTGCGGTATAGCAGCGCCATCGGCGGCGTGAGTGCCGAGGTGGGCTTTGTGCCACTTGATGAGAGCCTGCGCGCGGAATCCACCAGCGTGCACGTGCGCGTGCCGATGGGAGACAACAAATGGTATGCCGCCTTTTGCTCGGCGCAAAATGGCAGATGCCCTGCGCGCGGAGAGCGATTTGCGTTGCTGCTGCACTATCATATCGATTATGCCGGCGGGGAAGAATCGCGCAAAAACTGAATAGTGTCGGCTTTTTTCGCGGCGAGATGCGCGTAGAGGTTGTGCCCAACATATTGGCGTGGCCTACGTCAAAGCAATGACCGAAGGCCTCGGCGACCGCTTCTGCGCTCAGCGTGTCGATGTAGCGGCCGACCTCCTTGCCGCTGTTGCAATCACCGTCGGTGAGGCACCCGTTGAAGTGGGTGGGCAGATTTTCCGGGCAGACCTTTACACCTGTGCGCACGGCGGCGGGGATCAGCTTGCGGTACATACTCATATTGTGCTCCCACTCGGCAGCCTTGTTCCGCTGACGGTAGGGATGTACCACCAGAGCGGGGCAGCCCACAAAGCGGCAGACCTCTAGGCACTTTTCCACAGACATAAGAATGTAATCGGTCAGCTCGGGGCGGTCGGGGATCCAGACGGGAGCGGGGGCGTGCATCTGGGCAAAGCTGATGCCGTGCCTTTCGGCCGCCTCCTTCAGGGGAGTGAAAAAGGTCAGAATATCCTCGATGGGCTGATCGAAAAAGGAAGTGGGCTCCGCCTCGCTCTTGACCAGTGCTTTGACCGAGAGGTAATGGTCGATGTTAAAGTCTACGGCCTCAAAGCCGCATTTCTTGATAAAGGCAAAGGAGCCGTCGGGGTCATCCTTTTTGTACCAGACGGCGGACAGCACACCGATCTTCAGCATAATAAGCCTCTAAGGGTTATAGATTCCGCAAGGGGATTGCCCTTTCCTTGCAGTTACCTTTATTATAAAAAGCTTTTTCCGAATGTCAAGGCGTTTGTCCGAATTTTCCTATCGATTGTTGCAAAGCGAATGGGAATGTGTTATAATGAGTTCGGTGTAAATTTGCTCGATCGGAGGTCACAATGAGAAGATTCTGTATGCTTGCGGTATTGATCGTCTTGACCGCGATCTGCCTTGCTTGCTTCATCGGCTGCAGCCCTGCTGCAAAGGTGCCCTCTGACGGGCTCGAATTTGAAGCGGTGGAGGGTGGATATGCCGTGGTCGGATACAGTGGGAGCGACCTTCACGTAGTGATCCCCGATACGCACGAGGGTAAGCCCGTGGTGGCTATCGGCGAAGAAGCCTTTCGCGATCACGACACCCTCACAAACGTGACGCTCCCTGACGGTGTTACTACCATTGATTCGTTTGCCTTTCACGGTTGCACAAGCCTTGTAAGCATCGAGCTTCCGGACAGCCTCACCACCGTTGGCGGCTTTGCGTTCTTTGATTGCACGAGCCTGCTGAGCATCAGGCTCGGCAAAGGGGTGACCACCATCGAAGGGTTTGCCTTTGCGGACTGTGTTGCGCTGAAAAGCATCAAGATCCCCAAGGGCGTGAGCAAGATCGAGGAGGGTGCCTTTTCGGGCTGCGCTGAGCTGATGCACATTTCGGTGGCGTGGGGAAACGAGGCGTATCATGTCAAGGGAAATTGCTTGATCGATACCGAAAGCAAAACGCTGATCAAGGGGTGCGCCAACAGTCGTATACCGAAGGACGGCAGCGTGACGCGCATTGGCAAGGATTCGTTTTCGGGTACCAAGGGCCTCTCCGATATATCCTTTCCCGACAGCATCACCGAGATCGGCTTTGCCGCCTTTAACGTGTGCCCCGATCTGCGCAAGGTTGTGATCCCAAATAGTGTCACCGATATTGAGGGGGCCGCATTTTCGGGCTGTGCCTCTCTTACCGCGGTATCGGTGGGAAGGAACGTGGCAAGCATCGGAAGCAATGCCTTTGGTGGGTGCTCTGCCTTGGCAGAGTTCACACTGGCACCCGAAAACACCTTTTACCATATGGCAGGGAACTGCTTGATCGAAACGGCAAGCAAAAAGCTGATGCTGGGCTATGGCAATTGTGTGATCCCTGATGACGGCAGCGTGACGGAGATCGAATCCTACGCCTTTTCCGGGTGCAAGGGCATCACGAGTCTGGTCATTCCGGATAGTGTGACGGAGATCGGCATTTATGCCTTTGCGTGGTGCGACCGATTGACAAGCCTGACCGTTGGGGCGGGTGTCGTCCATATGGATATCTGCGTTGCGTATGAGTGCACGGCCCTGCGAGAGGTGATCTTTGTGCAGCCGGAGGGCTGGCGGATCACGCTGTGGAAGGATGAGGAGCCCTTGGACGTAACCGACCCTGCGAGGGCGGCGGAATATCTGCGAGATATGTATCATTCTCGCGATTGGTATCGGCAATGACGGTTCGCCGCGGTGCGAGCTGAAATAGAAGGAGATATAAGGATGAAAGCAGTGATCCTGAACGGCCCCGGAAGCGTGACTGTGGGCGAATTTCCCACTCCCACTCCCAAAACGGGAGAAGTGCGGGTACGGGTCGCGTTTTGCGGCATTTGCGGCAGCGATTTTCACAAGGTCGCAGGCAAAAAGAATACCCATCCCATTCGCTATCCCGTTCCCCTCGGCCATGAGATCTCCGGTGTGGTGGAATCGGTGGGCGAGGGCGTGACCGCCTTCCGTCCCGGTGACCGTGTGACGGTAGACCCCAACTGGAGCTGCGGGAAATGCTATTACTGCAAAAACGGACAGACCTCCTTCTGTGAGAACGGCAGAGGTGTGGTAAAGGGAATGGCGGAGTACGTGGTCTCCCCCGAGGAGAATGTTTACCTGCTGCCCGAGGGACTTTCCCTGCGGGATGCCGCCCTTTGCGAGCCGCTCGCCTGCTGCTTGCGCGGCATGGATCTGCTTGACATTCGCCACGGCGAGCGCGTAGCGCTGATCGGTCTTGGCGCCATCGGTGCGATCATGCTGCAGCTGATCCGCCGTGCCGGTGCCGGCGAGGTGCTGGTGATCGATGCCAATGAGGCGCGCCGCGAAGCGGCGATGGCGCTGGGCGCCACGCTTTTCCTGCCGTCGCAGGACGGCGCCGCCATTGCGGAATATGCCAAAACGCACCCCGTTCACAGGGTGATTGAATGCGTGGGCGTGGGCGCTGCCCAAGAGACCGCTCTGGAGGTGGCGGGCAAGGGTGCCACCGTGGTGATGTTCGGTGTCAGCGATTCGGCGGCAAAGCTGCCCATCTCGCTCTACGATGCCTTCTGCAAGGAGCTGACCATCAAGACCTCCTTTGTCAATCCCCACACCACCGACCGCGCGCTGCAGCTGCTGGCAACAGGACTGCTGCAGACAGACATGATCATCGCGGGCGAGCTTTCCATGGAGGAGGCCGCCGCCGAAATGCTGGCTCCCTCCCTTAGCCGCAAGGGCAAGGCGCTGGTGCGCATCGATTGAAACGCGCCGAGGGGATGCGCCAAGGGGAACTTTTGAAAAAGTTCCCCTTGGAACCCCTCAAAACTTTTAGGAAATGGGTATCGTCACAGACGGGATGCTTGTAAAGCTTCTGTTTGTGTTTTTTGTTTGCGCAATGCGCTAAATTGGGATTTGGCGGGCCCTCTCCGTCAGCCTGCGGCTGCCACCTCTCCCAAGGTGAGAGGCTCTGCGCTGCATTCGCCTTATGTGTTGAAAAGGCTCCCCCCCTCGGGGGAGCTCCTGCGAAGCAGGTGAGAGGGCGGTCATTGAGGATCTGTTGGGAAGTTGTTCGTGTTTGGTGACTACTCTCCCACCGCAAGCGGTCCCCCCTCCCTCACAAGGGAGGGCTGCTAATGATGTCAGCTTCAACGACAGCCGGTGAAAATTACGCTTGTTTTAAATTTTATGTGCCATTATCCGTCTATTGCCGAGTGCTTTGAATCTGTGAGCCTTCCCTTGTGAGGGAAGGTGGCACCGAGCCGCGCGAGGTGACGGAAGAGTAGTTACCATGCCAAATGCAATTCCCCGATAAATCAAAATTTGAGCGGTAAATAGGGATCTATCTGTGAGCTTGTGCCCGTTGTTTAAACGGCAAAGCGTTGCCAAGCCTCCTTCCGGGAGGGAGGGGGACCGCGATAGCGGTGGAAGGAGCCCGCGTGCACAAAACAATACGTTTGTGTCCAAACGGTGTGCTTTTCCACAGTTGCGCGTGCTCCCTTCGTCACGGTCTTACGTCCGTGCCACCTCCCTCCCGGAGGGAGGCTTTCAAGTAACCACACTTCAAAAAGCACCGCGATGCTCCCCGATAAATCAAAATTTAACTTCACACAAACAGAAAAAACCCGACACGTGTCGGGTTTTTCTTGCTTTTTGTTACTTTTTCTCGGGCCAGTTGGGGTCGTCGATGCATTCCGCCCAGTACTTGCCGATGCCGCTGACCAGCTCCAGGCATTGGTCGTGCACCGCCTTGGGATAGGCGAGCCACATCCGACAGATCTCAAAGCCAAGCACGCCCTTGTAGCCGATCTCCTTGAGACCCTCTACAAAGCCCTGCCAGTCAATCGAGGGGCTGGAGGGGGTGGCGAGATAGGAGTAGGGGATCATGTGCATATCCTCCTGCCCGTCGTTATCGTGAATGTGCAGGATGGTGAGTCGGTGCCCCAGCTCCTTCACGAACTCCTTCATGTTGCGCCCCGTCATGTTGGCGTGGCCAATGTCAAAGCAGAAGCCGAAGTAATCGCCGCCGGCCTCCTCGTTCAGCTGATCGATCAGACGGCAGGCATCCTCCGCATTGGAAAGGCGCCCCTCGATGATGCGGCCGGGGCGGCGGTTAGAGATGTTCTCCAGGCACACCTTGACGCCGTACTTTTTGGCGGCGGGGATCAGACGGCGATAGTTCATCAGGTTGGTGTCCCATTCCTTTTCCTTGGTGGAGCGAGTGGTGGGATGCACCACGAGGGCGGGGCAGCCGATCAGCCGGCAGACCGCCATGGATTTGACGATGGATTCAAAGAGATAATCGTTCAGCTCGTCCATGCCGGGGAAGTAGGAGGGGAAGGGCGCGTGCATCTGATCCACCGTGACGCCTGTTTTTTCAATGGCGTCCTTCAAGGGGCGGAAATAGTTGACGATCTCCTCCTCGCTCTGGCTGAAAAAGCTTTCGTAAGGGCCGCTTTGCTGCTTGACCAAGCGGCCGACGGGCATCTTCAGATCAATGTTGAAGTCAATAGACTGAAAGCCTCTTGCCTTGATGTATTCCAAGGATCCGACAGGATCCTCATAGCGGTAAAAGCCGCAGGATTGTACGCCTACCTTTAGCATAATGTTTCTCCTTTTCAAAAGAGGGGAGCATGCGCTCCCCCCTTACGTATTTTTTATTTTGCGGCGGGCCAGTTGGGATCGTCGATGCATTCCGCCCAGTAATGGCCGATGCCCGAGATCAGCTTCAGCACCTGGGTGTGTACTGCCTTGGGATAGGCGGAGAAGATGCGGAAGGTCTCAAAGGCGATCACGCCGGGGTAGCCGATCTCCTTGAGTCCCTCTACAAAGCCGTTCCAGTCGCACACGTGGCTGGAGGGGGTGGCGAGATAGGAGTAGGGGATCATGTGCAGATCCTCGTGACCGCTGTTGTCATGGATGTGCAGGATGGTGAGGCGCTTGCCCAGCTCCTTCACGTACTCCTTGATGTTGCGGTTGGTCAGGTTGGCGTGACCCACGTCCAGACAGAAGCCGAAGTAATCACCGCCTGCCTCCTCGTTGAGGATATCGATCATACGGCAAGCGTCTGCCACGTTGGAAAGGCGACCCTCGATGATGCGGCCGGGACGGCGGCTGAAGATATTCTCCAGGCAGATCTTGACGCCCTTGTACTTCTTGATCACGGGGATCAGACGGCGGTAGATCATCAGGTTGGTATCCCATTCCTTTTCCTTGGTGGAGCGGTTGACAGGATGCACCACGATGGCGGGGCAGTTCAGGTACTCTGCCACGGCAAAGCACTTGTCCAGCGCCATAAAAATATAGTCATTGACCTCATCCAGGTCCTTGAACCAGACCGGGAAGGGGGCGTGCATCTGGCCGATCTCCACGCCGGTGGCCTCGCTGGCCTCCTTGAGAGGGGTGAAGAATGCCAGAATGTCCTCGATGCTCTGGTCGAAGAAGGAGGGGTAAACGCCTTCCTTTACCAGCTTGGCGGTGCTGAGGTAATGGTCGATGTTGAAGTCAATGGACTCAAAGCCGCACTCCTTGATGTACTGAAAGGAGCCCATCGGGTCGTTTTTGCTGTACCAGCCTGCGGACTGTACGCCTACTTTTAACATAATTTTTTCCTCCGTTTTTTGAAATACCTAATATAAAAGGCTATAGAAGGTAATTTCATTATAAAAATGATTTGCGTAAATGTCAACCCAAATCGGGGAATTTGCGAATTTTTTTGCTGACTCTACCAAGCGTGGAGCTTTGGCGTGTGGGAGAAAAATCAAGGGATTGTCAAGAGGGCAAAAACGTGATATGATAAAGAAAAGGATCCGAAGGGGGGAGCTACTATGTTAAGCAGTGCCGTTTTGCGCGCCAATGGCAGGACCGAGCTTGTGATCGACGGGAGGTGCGTGCCTGCCGCCGCATATACCACCTATTTTGAGGAGCGCAGCCGCTATGAGGATTTTGTCGAGGCGGGCTATCGCATCTTCTTTGTCAACGTTTCCATGACCGCGTTGCCCATCAACAGCGCGGTCACCGGCTTTACGCCCATTCGTTTGGGTGTGTTTGAGGACCCCGACCGTCCCGATTACAGCGAGTTTGAGGATGCGGTGCGCAAGATCCTGCGCGCCTGCCCCGATGCTTATATCTTTCCGCGCATCTACGTGAGTATGCCCCGTTGGTGGACGGAGCAGCACGATGGGGAGTGCATCGATACCCCCAAGGGCGGCAGGCGGGAATTCCTCGGCTCCGAACAATTTCGCCGCGACGGCGCCGAGCTGCTGCGCAGAATCATTTCACATATCAAAGCCGCCGACTACGCCCCGCGCATCGCGGGCTGGCAGCTGTGCGGCGGACAGACCCAGGAGTGGTTTCACCACGATCTGTGCGGCTATCCCGCGCCCGCTGTCGTGCAGGGCTTTCGCGATTACATGGAGACGCAATATGGGGTAAAAAACGCCCCCGTTCCCGACTTTGAAATGCTGCGCGGGAATGGAGTCTGTGTAGACGAAAACGCGAAACGGTATGTGGAATTTGGTAACGTATGCGTAGCAAGAAGCCTTGCGCACTTTGCAAAGACCGTCAAGGAAGAAACGGAGCAGAGGCAGGTCGTAGGCGCATTTTACGGCTATGTGTTCGAGAAGGACATCGTCAACGTGGGCTCCTGCGCCCTGCGCACCCTGTTGAATTCCCCCCACCTGGATTTCTTCTCCTCTCCCAACGCCTACACCCACGCCCGTCGCTTCGGCATTGACTGGGCGGATATGCTGCCGGTGGATGCCATCAAGCGCCACGGCAAGTTGGCCTTTATCGAGTGCGACATCCGCACCTATCTGACCATGGGCATTCAGGAATCCCGCCCCGGGGTCTATCCCGAGGACATTTATCCCACCGCCAAGCCGGGGATGCCCTCGGTGTGGTCGGGGCCGCCTACGCCCGCGCTTTCCCGTGCGGCGCTGCGCAAGTGCTTTGCCCATCAGCTGACCAAGGCCTCGGGCATCTGGTGGTTTGATATGTGGGGCGGCTGGTATAACGATCCCTTATTGATGGAGGCGCTTGCAAAGTTCAAGGATATCCAGGCGCAAGCACTACCTCGCGCCAACCGCGATTTTGCCGCCGAGGTGGCGGTGATCGCCGACGAGCAAGCCAAAGAAAATCTGTGCGCGAGGCACGCCGCCGACAGCGCGGTTTCGCGAAATCGCATTGTTACGGGCAACGTGGGTGCCCCCTTTGACGGGGAGATGGTCGAGGGCATTGCCGATTATCTGCACAAATACAAGGCGGTCATTTTTCCGTCTCCCATTCCGTCTCCCACAGGGGAGAGGGCTATGGCGCTCTGCCGCGAGCGAGGCGTGCCTTATCTGACCGCCACTCTTGCGCACCCCTTCCTCACGCTTGAGGATCAGGTGGAATTTCTTGGGAAAGCAGGCGTGCATCTGTATGCAACGGGCGGCGATGTGGTCTATGCGGGGAACGGCTACGTGGCATTACATAGCGAAACGGGTGGAGAAAAACGGCTTTTCCTGCCTGTCAGACGCCACGTTACCCCTCTTTTCGGTGCCGAAAACGTGCGTGTGTCGGGGCGGGAGATCACCTTCCTGCTGGAGGCTTGCGACACGGCGCTTTTCCAAATTGACGAATAAAAAGCAGAAAGCCGCAGGCGTTTGCAACGCCTGCGGCTTTTCTCTTGCATTTTTTCATCTGATATGATAAAATAAAGAAAAACGGCGAGAAGGAGGGGACCAAATGCACACCTACGATCTTTCGGGTGGCAAGCTTTGCGATACCTTGCCTGCCGCGCTGCGCGCGGACATTCTGTCGGGTGCTATCGCGCCCGGGGAAAAGCTGCCCTCCAAGCGGCGGCTGGCAGAGCAGTACGGCATCAGCATCAATACCGTGCAGAATGCCTATGAGCAGCTGATCGCCGAGGGGTATATTGAGTCCAGAGAGCGCAGCGGCTATTTCGTGTCGGATCTGCCGGCCTCGCTGCCGTCGCCCGTGGCCTCGCCTGCGGTAGAGGAGGAGCAAAAAGCACCTCCTGTGCTGCTGGATCTGGTCACCAACGCGCCGGATGGCAGCCGCTTCCCCTTTTCGCTCTGGTCACGGCTGATGCGGCGTGTGCTGACAGAGGAGGGGGAGGCGCTGCTGGCCCCTCTGCCTGCCGCCGGTGCGCCCGTCCTGCAAAGCGCCATTGCCGAGTATCTGCGCCACGGGCGCGGCATTGCGGTAGAGCCCTGCCAGGTGGTGATCGGTGCCGGTACCGAGTATCTCTATCATCTGCTTTTGCAGCTGCTGGGCAGAGAGCGCGTATACGGTCTGGAGGACCCCGGCCACAGTAAGATTGCACGCATTTACGCCCTGAACGGGGTGCGTTTTCGGCCTGTTCCGCTGGATGAGGGCGGCGTTTGTGCCGATGCGCCGGAGCGGCTTGGCATCGAGGTGCTACACATCTCGCCCAATCACCATTTTCCCACAGGACTTGTCACGCCCGCCACGCGCCGCCGTGCGCTGCTGCAATGGATGGGGCAGGGGGATCGGTACATCATCGAGGATGATTACGATAGTGAATTCCGCTTCACGGGACGCCCTATTCCGCCGCTTTACGGCATGGATACGGCGGACAGGGTGATCTATGTCAACACCTTTTCAAAGACCATTGCCCCCTCGATGCGTATCAGCTATATGGTGCTGCCAAAGCCCTTGCTGGCGCGCTATCGGCAGCTGCTGGGCTTTTATGCCTGCCCGGTACCTGCCTTTGAGCAGTATACGCTGGCAGCGTTTCTGAACGAGGGGCATTTTGAGCGCCATCTGCACCGTATGCGCAGCTTTTACCGCGCGCGTCGGGATGCGGTCATCTCGCTTTTGCAAAACGCGCCCTTTGCGGATCGCATCCGCATCAGAGAGGCCGATGCGGGGCTGCATTTTCTGGTGGAGATCAAGACCGACAAGGGGGATGCCGCGCTGCGCGAGATGTTAGCAAAAAGCGGTATACGTGTTGCGTTTTTGGATGATTATCGCATCGAAAAGCGCGCCGATGCGCCGGATACGCATACCGTTGTGCTGAACTATTCGGGCGTAGAGCCGCGGCGGCTGGCCGATGGCATTGCGCGCCTTTGTGAGGCGCGGCACTCATGACCTCACATGAAGTGGAATCTAAAGACCGTAAACAAGAAAACCGCCGAGCATTGCTCGGCGGTTTTTGGCGTTTGTCAGGCGGTAACGGAGGGAAGCGTGATCGCTGCTGCGTTGCCGTAGATTACGGTCATAGTTATGGAACCGACAGGCGTTCCGTTCATAATACCGTCGCAGGAGAGATGAACCAGCTTGCCGTCCAGGAACTTTGCCACGATATTGGCATATGTGAACGGAGTGCCACTCGGCGATACCTCGGCGGCCGTATAGGACTTGGTAGTCTCGTCATAAGCAACATCGCTGAATTGGAACATGCCACCGGTGCCCAGTGTAGCATTGTTGATATAAACAGCCTCGGGAATGTCGCTCTTGACATAGCTGCCGCTTTCTTCGATATAGCTGTAGTAGGTCTCGCCTTCCTTGTTCAGGTACATGATCTCGTCATCAGTGGTCAGCTGCACCTTGAAGCCGTTTCTGATCGCGGTGGTGGTGCTCGTGCCGTTGTTCAGGGTTATGGTATAGTTGTCAAGGCCCTCAAAGCTCAGTGCCTTGTCCCACTGCTCTGCGGTTACGGTCAATACGGGGATGACCGCTTCGGTCTTGGTCTTGTTGCACGCGGTGCAGGTAAAGGTCTTTACGCCGTTTGTCTCGCGCGTGGCGGGAGTGGTGATCTCGCCGTTGTTCCAGGTGTGCTCTGCCTTATCCGCCACCTCTGTGCAGTCCTTGCCGGTGCAGGCGTGCCAGTGATGGGTCTCATCACCGGTCCAGTCGTTGGCGTAAGTGTGTTCGTGGTCGCAGGCGGTCAGCGTAAGGACCGTTGCAAGGCAAAGGACGAGCGCCAACAGAATAGATGTAAACCTTTTCATAATGATAAGCTCCTTTTTTTAATTGCAGCGCGATGAGCATAGCTGCAATTTTATTATAGCATAAAAAGCAAAAAAATCAAGATTTTTTAAAAAATCGTCTTCGTTGACAAAGATAGGGAGGGTGTGCTATAATGAAGCAGGAATATTTTGTAGTGGAGGGCTTGAAGATGCAGATAGCGAGCAAGCTGTTTTTGGAGGAGATCGATGCCATCTGCGAGATGCGCAAGACAGAGATCCGCCACAGCGCCGACAAGACGGAGATCGCAGGAGCGACCTATTATGTCAGCAATCGTGGCAACGATGAAAACGACGGCAAAAGCCCCGAGACGGCGTGGCAGACCCTGAAAAAGGTCTCCGAGGCGTTGCTGCAGCCGGGGGATGGCGTGCTGTTTTGCCGCGGCGATCTCTTCCGCGGCCAGGTCAAGGTACAGGAGGGCGTGTTTTACGGTGCCTACGGCACGGGCGAGAAGCCGAAGCTCTACGGCTGGGATTTCAGCCTTGCCGACCCAGCCCTTTGGGTCGAGGCGGATGCCGAGCACCACATCTGGAAAATGACCGAAAAGATCTTAGACCCCGGCACCCTTGTTTTCAATCACGGAGAATATCATTCGATCAAGCTGATCCCCTCCTATATCAAGGGGCAGTTCGTTTGCCGCAACGATGAGAGCAAGGTCTTTTCGATGGCAGAGGAGATGGTGCGGGATCTGGATATCTTCTGGTATTTTGAGGAGCTGCTCACCGAAAAGCCCTCCAAGGGAGAGAGATTTCCTATTCCCGAGATGTGCAGCAGAAGCTACGGCGATCTGTACCTGCGCTGCGACCGTGGCAACCCCGGCGAGGTGTTTGCCGATATTGAGGCGGTGACCCGCCGCTCGATGTTTGCGGTGGGCAATAAGAACAACGTGCATATTGACAATATTTGTATGAAGTACGTGGGTATCCACGCGGTGGCGGCAGGTGGCGAGCGGGTGAAGGGCCTGCAGGTGACCAACTGCGAGATCGGCTGGATCGGTGGCACCATTCAGCTCTACTTCGGCACCGACCCAAACTATCCGCAGGGCAAG
>SVQY01000081.1 GCA_015065135.1 Oscillospiraceae bacterium | reverse complement strand
GGTATAAAAATGCGGTGGAGGAGGATCTGGAGCCCTATGAAAAGCTCCCCTTTACGGTACTGTTCGTGGACGGCAACCACGAGAATTTCAGCCTGCTGAACGCCTATCCCGTGGAGACGTGGAAGGGCGGCAAGATCCATCGCGTAGCGCCCCATGTGCTGCATCTTATGCGCGGTCAGATCTTTGAGATCGAGGGCAAGCGGATCTTCACCTTCGGCGGCGGCACCAGTATCGATAAGTATATGAGACGGGAAGGAGTCAGCTGGTGGCCTGAGGAGATCCCCAGCTTTGCGGAGTTTGACGAGGCGGTCACCAACCTGA
This sequence comes from Oscillospiraceae bacterium, assembly GCA_015065135.1. Taxonomy (GTDB): domain Bacteria; phylum Bacillota; class Clostridia; order Oscillospirales; family CAG-272; genus Firm-07. The sequence continues at coordinate 4,667 of SVQY01000081.1, read as the reverse complement.
AGCGCTACGGGCATAAGGTGGACTATGTGATCACCCATTCCTGCGACGAAAAGGCGCTTTACACACCCTTGCTCGGTACCGTCTCCAAGTCGTTTACCGTGTATCCCGACAACACTATGCTGATGGAGTTTGAGCGCACCGTGCAGTATGAGCATTGGTATTTCGGGCATTATCACGTGGACGGCTATGTGACCGAGCGCAAGACCGCACTCTATCACGACATCCTGCCGCTGGGCGATTAACCCCAAAACGGTATGAAAAAAGCCGCTTTTGCAGCTGCAAAAGCGGCTTTTTTATTTAAGCCTTGTTGATCTCGTCGATCAGAAGGGTGCGGAGCACCTGCGGATCGCAGTTGCCCTTCAGCTGCTTCATGCACTTGCCAAAGAGTGCCATCAGCGCCTTTTCCTTGCCACCCTTGAAGTCGGCGACTGCCTTGGGATCGGCTGCGATCGCTTCCTTGATCACCTTCTCAATGAGACCCGTGTCGTTGGAAACGATAAAGCCGTTCTCCTCGGCATATTTGGCAGGGGCAATGTCCGCATCGAACATGGCCTCCAGGATCTTCTTCGCGTTGCCGCGGCCAACCTTGCCGTCGGTCACAAGTCGGATCAGCTCGCCGAGCGCGGCACCGTTTACGGTCAGCTGATCCGCGGTCATCTGACGGCGGTTTAGCACGTTCATACAGTCGGAGATCAGCCAGTTCGCGGCTTCCTTGGCGCTGCCGCAGACGGCAAGTGCCGCCTCGAAGCAGTCGCAGAGCGCGCGGCTGTCGGTCAGGATGCCTGCATCGTAGTCGCTGAGGCCCAGCTCCCCGGTGTATCTGGCCTTTTTGACCTCGGGGAACTCGGGGAGGGTCGCCTTGATGTGGTCATACCAGGCGTCGTCAATGACGATGGGCATCACGTTGGGGTCGGGGAAGTAGCGGTAATCGCCTGCGGTCTCCTTGGAGCGCATGGCAAAGCTCTTGCCCTTGATGTCATCCCAGCGGCGGGTCTCCTGCACCAGCTCCTCGGTGCCGTTCTCGATGGCATCGATGTGGCGTGCGGTCTCGTACTCGATGGCGCGCACGATGGCGGAGAGAGAGTTCATATTCTTCATCTCGGTGCGCACGCCCAGCGTGGTCGTGCCCTCGGGGCGGACAGAAAGGTTCACGTCGCAGCGCATAGAGCCCTGCTCCATGCGGCAGTCGGAAACTCTGGCGAAGCGCAAGAGGGAGCGCAGGCGCTCCAGATATGCCACGACCTCCTCGGCAGAGGAAAGGTCGGGCTGGCTGACGATCTCAATGAGCGGTACGCTGGTGCGGTTGAAGTCCACCAGGGTGGTGTCGGTCCAATCGTCGTGCACCAGCTTGCCTGCATCCTCCTCCATATGGATCTGCTTGATGCGGATCGCCTTTTTGCCCTTGGCGGTCTCGATCTCCACGGTGCCGTTCACGGCAACGGGAGCGAACCACTGGGTGGTCTGGTAGGCGGCGGGCAGGTCGGGGTAATAGTAGCTCTTTTTATCAAAGGTAGTGGTGCGGTTGATGTGGCAGTTCAGCATCATACCGGCGGTCATACCAAGGTTGACCACGTTCTTGTTGACGATGGGCAGCATACCGGGCATACCGCAGCAGGCAGGGCATACGTGGTCGTTCTGCTCGCCGCCGAACTCGGCGGAGCAGGAGCAGAAGATCTTGGACTTGGTGGCCATTTCCACGTGGACCTCAAGTCCGATAACGGTTTCAAATTTCATCTTATTTGCCCTCCTTTGCAAGGATCTCGGCAAGGCCGAGGAGCGTGCCGTCAGAGAAGGCGGGGCCCATCAGCTGCACACCGTCAGCGACCACGGCGGGCAGACCCGTCACGGAAGCGGGGGCGGTGTATTTGTTTTCCGCAAAGGCGCTGTCCTCTGCGGTATAAGCCGACTTGGAGACGGTGGGCAGCAGCACGGCATCAAACTCTGCAAAGAGCTTGGCGAAGGCTTCTGCGATCACGCGGCGTACCCGCATAGCCTTGTCGTACTTTGCCATGTAATTTTTGCTGGAAAGCACGTCGGAGCCGTAGAGAATGGCGGTCTTGAGCAGGGGGCCGAAGGCCTCGGTGCGGCTGTTGGTGTAAAGCTCGTCGAGGGACTTGTAATTCTTGGTACGGTAGCCGTACTTGATGCCGTCGTAGCGGGAGACGTTGTTGCACAGCTCCGCACACATCAGCATATTCCACGCGGCGTTGGCGGAGGCGATCACGCCCGCGTCAATTTCGCAGATTTCGATACCGTTGGCGGACATTTTTGCCTTGGCGGCCTCGATCTCGGTGGTGTCTGCGCCCATTTTCAGCAGGGCGACCTTTTTTACGGCCTTGGTGTCGGCAACGGCTGCCTTGCAGACCTCGTCGGCGTGCATGGTGCCATCACGCTCATCCTTGCCGACAATGGCGGAAAGTGCCTCGCGGCAGTCGGCCGCGGTGCGGGCCATCACGCCGACACACTCGCCGGAGCAGGCCACGGGAACCGTGCCGAAGCGGGATACAATGCCGTAGGTCGGCTTGACGAACACAAGGCCGTTTTGTGCGGCCGTGCGACGGGGCGCACCGTTGACGTCAAATGCGATAAGTGCCGCAACGGTATCGTTTTCCAGCGCTTTTGCGGCAGCGGCGGTGGCATCGCCGCCAAAGCAGGTCTCGCCTGCAAGGTCGATGGCAAATTCGCCCACGGCGGTCTTGCCTGCGATCTCGTAGCCCGCCTCGGTCAGCTTTTCCTTGACGGTCGCGTCAAAAAGGCTCACATAGCCGTCCAGCATTTTAGAGCCTGCGTTGGTGGGGCAGCAGGTGGTCAGGATCATCTGATCCAGCATGATCTTTTTCATCTTTCTACCTCCTTATTCCACCACGCGGGGGACCTGCCAGTAGCCGTCCATGGTCTCGGGCGCGCCCTTTTGCAGATCGTCACGGGTAAACAGCTTCTTTGCCACGTCCTCGCGGACAACGGTGGCGATGGGCAGCACATGCACCATACGCTCCACCTGCTCGGTGTCGATGGCGTTCAGCGCCTGCAGATCCTTGTCTGCATTTTCAAAAAATGCCAGAACGTCATCTCTTTCTTCGTCGGTGAGGCGAAGCTGGTTTACTTTTTCCAAGAGTAACAAAGTGTCTTTTTCCATTTTAAGACCTCCTTGTGTAAGAATCGGGATGGTTTAGTCACGAACCTTGATGTGGACCTCACGCAGCTGCAGCTCGGTGACCTCGCCGGGCGCACCCATCATCAGATCCTGGGCGTTGCCGTTGAGCGGGAAGGCGATAACGTCACGGATGGTCTCCTCCTCGGCGATGAGCATGATCATACGGTCAACGCCGGGGGCCATGCCTGCGTGAGGCGGTGCGCCGTAAGAGAAGGCGGTGTAAAGAGCACCGAACTTGGCCTTCACGTCCTCCTCGCCGTAGCCTGCGATCTCAAACGCCTTGCGCATGATCTCGGGGTTGTGGTTGCGGACTGCACCGGAGGAAAGCTCCACACCGTTGCAGACGATGTCGTACTGGTAGGCGAAGATCTCAAGGGGATCCTTGTGAAGCAGCGCATCCATGCCGCCCTGAGGCATCGAGAAGGGATTGTGGGTAAAGTCGATCTTGCCGGTCTCCTCGTTGCGCTCGTACATGGGGAAATCCACGATGAAGCAGAACTCAAAGCGATCCTTGCGAATGAGATTCAGCTCGTTGGCGATCCAGGTGCGCATCTGACCTGCCAGAGAGTTGATCACGTTGGGGGCATCGCTGATGAAGAACAGGGAGTCGCCCTCCTTGATGCCGCAGAGTGCGGTCAGCTCGGCCTTCTCCTCCTCGGACAGGAACTTGGCGATGGGGCCCTTGTATTCGCCGTCCTCCAGAGTGATATAGCCGCAGCCGAACTTCATGCCGATGCTGCGGGAGTAGGTGTCGATGGCCTTCTCAAAGGCCTTCTTGCCGTCGCCGCTGCCGTCCTTTTTCACCAGATAGTTGGCAACGATGCCGCGGACGAGCTTGTTCTTGAAGGGAATGGTGCGACCGTTGATCTCCAGGAAGTCGTGGGAAGCGAAGAAGGGGGTCAGATCCTTGATCTCCAGGGGATTGCGCAGGTCGGGCTTGTCGGAGCCGTATTTCAGCATAGAGTCGGCAAAGGTGATGCGACGGAAGGGGGGCTTGGAGACCTCCTTGTCGGAGAACTTCTTGAAGGTGTTGTAGACCACCTGCTCTGCAACGGCAAACACGTCCTCCTGAGTCGCAAAGGACATTTCAAAGTCCAGCTGATAGAACTCGCCGGGGGAGCGGTCCTGACGGGCGTCCTCGTCACGGAAGCAGGGAGCGATCTGGAAGTAGCGGTCAAAGCCGGAGGCCATCAGCAGCTGCTTGAACTGCTGGGGCGCCTGGGGCAGAGCATAGAACTTGCCCTTATGCTTGCGGCTGGGCACCAGATAGTCGCGGGCACCCTCGGGGGAGGAGGCGGTCAGAATGGGGGTCTGGATCTCCAGAAAGCCCATATCCTCCATCTGGGAGCGAAGGTAGGAGAGGATCCTGGAGCGCAGCACGATATTGTCGTGGATCTTGCGGTTGCGCAGATCCAAATAGCGGTACTTCAGACGGACCTCCTCGCGGGTCTGCGTAGAAGCGTCGATCTCAAAGGGCAGACCCAGCTGGCAGGGGCCCAGCACCTCGATCCGC
>SVQY01000027.1 GCA_015065135.1 Oscillospiraceae bacterium | reverse complement strand
TCCGCTGCACCGCCGATCTGGAGACCCGCAACGGTATGCCTGCCGACGGCCGCAAGATCAAGGGCACCATCCATTGGCTCTCCGCCAAGTACGCGAAGGATGCCACCCTGATGCTCTACGACAACCTGCTGACCATTGAGAACCCCGGCGATCTGCCCGAGGGCAAGACCTACAACGACTATTTGAACCCCGACTCCCTCACCAAGGTGGAGAACGCCAAGGTAGAGATCGCTCTGGCCGACGCCAAGGTGGGCGAGAAGTTCCAGTTCGTCCGCGACGGCTACTACTGCAAGGACTCCAAGTATGAAAACACCTTCAACCGCGTGGTCGGTCTGAAGGACAGCTTTCCCAAAAAATAACCGCTAACGGTATCAGAAAAGTGAGGTTTTCAGTATGAACACGATCAAGATCACCGCAGAAAACAAGCCCCTGATGGTCGCCCACCGCGGCTGCAGCGGTCTGGAGCGCGAGAACACCAACGCCGCCTTTGTGGCAGCGGGCAACCGCTCCTACTTCGGCATTGAGACCGACGTACACAAGACCCTGGACGGCAAGTATATCATCATTCACGACGATACCACCGGGCGCGTGGCCGTGGACGACATGGTAGTGGAAAAATCCACCTTTGACACCCTGCGCCGTCTGGTGTTGCGCAACAAGGCCACCCACGTAAAGGATCGCTCCGACCTGCTGCTCCCCTCTCTCGCGGAGTACATCGGCATCTGCAAGTACTACGAAAAGGAAGCGGTGCTGGAGCTGAAGAACGCCTTTGAGGAGCAGGATATCTATGAGATCTGCGACATCATCGGCGGTCTTGACTATCTGGATCACACCACCTTCATTTCCTTTGATTACAACAATCTGGTCTACCTGCGCCGCAAGCTGCCCACCCAGTCCGCACAGTTTCTGATCGGTGCCAAGGGGCCGCTGAACTGGCTAGATATGCTGAAAAAGGAAAACCTCGACCTTGACATTTACCACAAGGTACTGACCAAGGAGATCGTGGATGCCTGCCACGCGAACGGCATCAAGGTCAACTGTTGGACGGTGGATAAGCCCGAGGATGCGGAGCGCGTCATCGCCTGCGGCGTTGATATGATCACCTCCAATATTCTGGAATAATGGATACGGTCAAGCTAAGTACGGCAAGCAAGCCGCTGATGGTGGCACACCGCGGCTGCTGCTCGCTGGAGCTGGAGAACACCGCCCCTGCCTTTGTGGCGGCGGGAAATCGCTCCTACTTTGGCATTGAGTGCGACCTGCAAAAGACCGCCGACGGCAAATTCATCATCTGTCACAACCACGATACCGCCTATATTGCGGGAGACAAGCTGGTGATCGCAGAGACCTCCTTTGACACCCTGCGCGCCCTGAAGCTGTTCAATCTGCCGCAGGCGGGCAAGGTGAAAAACCGTGCCGATCTGCAAATGCCCACCCTCTCGGAGTATATCAGCATTTGCAAGCATTATGAAAAGGTTGCCGTGCTGGAGATCAAGTACGATGCCACCGAGGCGGAGATCCTGGAGATCTGCCGCGCGATTGAGAGCTTTGACTATATGGATCACGTGACCTTTATCGCGGGGAACGTACAAAATCTGCTTTACGTGCGCAAACATTACCCCGATCAACCGGTGCAGGTGGTGGCGTGGAAGCTGACCGACGAGCTGCTTGACACGCTGACAGCGCACCGTCTGGATCTGGACGTTTGCTACAAGGATCTCACAAAGGAGCAGATCGAGCTGCTTCACGCCAGAGGTCTGAAGGTCAACTGCTGGACGGTCAACGATGTGGAGACCGCCGAGCGGCTCATCGACTGGGGCATTGATATGATCACGTCGAATATTCTGGAATAAAAAAAGGAGCCGACACAGTGTGTCGGCTCCTTTTTTGGTTTTAAGCAAGAGCTTTACAATAATCATAAAGTGCGGAGCCGCTTTCCTCCGTCACGGGATACCAAACGTGCGATCCGCCCTCCCCGCGATCCATGCTCATATACAGCTCCGATCCGCGTTTAGCAAGATAAACGGAAATGCTTTCCCCCTCGGCAACGGTCAGGTCAAGCCGCCACGTTGCCCCGAAAAAGCCCTGTTCAAAGTCCTTCGTCGGATCGATCGTCAGCTCCTTCAGCAAAGGAACGATCTCCTGCTGCGCATCCTCTCTCACGGGGATGCTTACGCCGCCCTCTGCCCCGTACGTAAAGGCAACCTCTGTGATCTCCATTTTCTGAAAGGGCTTGCTCGGGCCTTGGGGCACGGTGCAACCGACCAACAGAAGGATCGCCGCCAGCAATACCAAAAACAGTCTGCTTTTTCTCATCCGCTTCATCCTTTCCCGGTCACTCTCCATGACCGCAAATCCGATCCTGCTTTCTTGTACGGAGCCGCATCTCTCATTTTCATTATACCGTGGCGCCGCCATTTTGTCAACATTTTTTCCAGAAAGCATCATTGAACGGGAGCGATCTCCGAAAAAAGCATATTTTTTACAGGCGTTCTTGCTTTTCCGCATCTTCTTTGCTATAATGGAAGCAATAAAGCCTGGAGGTGCTCTTATGCAAACGACTATGTATATGCTGACCGAGGCCAGCCCTTATATGATGTCCTTCGTCATCGTCACCGAGCAGAACAACTGCATCGTGGTGGACGGCGGCAGACCCGAGGATATGCCCCTTTTAAAGGAATACGTGGGGGGCAGGCACATCAGCGCCTGGTTCCTGACCCACGCCCATTGCGACCACATTACGGGCATTATGAGCGAGATGGAAAAGAACGGTCTGGCCGATTTTGACCTGGAAAAGCTCTACTACCATTTCCCCGATTACGACGAGTGGATGAAGCACGTGGACGAGGCACCCAACCCCGACTATATGCGCCGTGAGCTGAACGAGCAGATCCCCCGCTTCAACCGCCTGGTTCCCTGCCTTGGAGATCGGGTGCATATTGCCGAGCAGGGGGAGCATTACGAGTTTGACGAGGTAAAGGTGGACGTGCTTTACACCACCCACGAGGGGCTTTATGCCAACCCCATGAACGACAGTTCTATGGTCTTTAAGGTGACCACCCCCCGCAAGACGGTGCTGTTTCTCGGTGACCTCGGCCCCGACGGCGGTGACATCCTCTTTGATGAGTCCCGTCACCTCCTCAAATCCGATATCGTGCAGATGGCTCACCACGGCCACGAGTGCGTGCAGATGCACGTGTATGCCGAGATCCTGCCCGAGGCGTGCATGTGGTGCGCCCGCGATTGGCTCTACGCCGAGCCTGAGATCCCCGACTGGCTGAAGGATCGCCAGAAGCTACGCAAGCGTGGGCGCATTCGTATGTACGGTGTCGCGCTGACCCGCAAGTGGATGGATCTGCTGGGCGCCAAGACCCACTACGTGACCGCCAACGGCACTCAGACCATTTTGCTGTAAAAAAAAAAGCAGACCCCTGCAGGGGTCTGCTTTTTTTTATTCTTTGGTCTTGAGGATATGCTTTACTGCCGAAACCGCGCTGGCGATCAGCTTGGCGGCCTGCAGGGGCACCAGAGGTGCCTCGGTCAGCCGCGTGATGATACTGCGCTTGGTCACGGCCTTTTCGGCCTCAACAGCCTCGCGGCGGCGGCATCCGCCGCGCTTGGCGGCAGGGATCTGCTCCTTTTGCACGCTGCCGGGCAGCACCTTTGCCTCCTCGGGCAATGTCAGCTTCCGCTGACGCATATTCATCGGCGCAAAGTCACCGTATACCAGCGGCACATCCTCTGCAATGTCATTTTCAAGCACGCAGTATTTGCCGAAGGTCGCACGGGAGACGATCTCCTTCTGGAAGACCAGATCCAGCATATGGCCACCGCCATTGGCGGTCAGAATGCGGTTTTCGGTCACGATCAGGTCCTTTCCTTCCACAAGAGAAGTACCGTAACGGGTATTGAAATCCGCTACCGTCAAGGGTGCCGCCGCAGGTCTTACCCATACGGTCAGCGTACCGCCTGCCGGGATCGTATAGCCGTCCAGCGCCAGACAACGCTCGGGCTGCGGAGCGACGCCGGAGGCGTGCCACAGCTTCAGCGTATACTTATCCAAGGAAACCGCGTGGGGCATAGGATTATACAGCTCCACATAGCGGAAAGGATTTTTGATCTCCTCCTCCCCTATCGTAACAGACGAGGTCTGAGGCAGCATCTTACCGATGCGCACAGGTGTGATCAAGCGATAGGTCGTATCGGCAAAGCGCTCCTTGCCTCGGTAGCCGCTGACCACAGCCGTGATACGGCGGCGACCCGGCACAGTGGGAAAACGGCGGGCAACGGTATGACTTTTGCCTGCTTCCAGCTTGCCGATATGTACCGAAGCAAAGGGGGTCAGATTGCGCAGCTCAAAGCCACCGAGAGGCGTGACATAATACTGCACCGACACATCCTTCATCGGCTTATCGCTGCTATTTTCCACCGTAACCTCCACCACGTGAGGCATTTCTGCATCCTCGGCGCAAACGCCATAATCCATGCGGCTGATATTCAGCAGATCCCTGCCCTCTACAAATACGGGGGAGGTCACCGAATAGAGACTGCCGTTGTTGGCGCGCAGGTAGTAATAATCAAAATCGGGATCCAGCTCCACGTGCCAGTTAAACTCGCGCAGGGGGCCGGCATCGATACGGGCGACCACGATGTTATCTTCGGTCACGATCGACAAAAGTCCGATACCGTTCTCGTTTTCTGTAGTGATCTCCACCTCCATCGAAAGCTTTTTGGGTGCCTGCAGACGGCTGCCCATCCACTCACCGTTCACGCGGTAGCGGATCTGCATCGTATTGTCGCAGGTGGTATAAGTGCGGCGACGGCGGAAGGCCTCCAGCACATTCTCACGGGTCAACGAGGGCGCCAATACATAACCGGTGGTGGTAGTAGCCGTAGTCCAGTTGGCGGCGTGGTTATCCTCATTGGCAACGGGGGCGGCGTGCCAGCCCTTGGAAAGCATCAGCGTATAGCCGCGGTCAAAGCCACCGCCACGGATCTCGGCGAGACACATTTTCTCGTCGCGCTCCTTGGTCCAGACGTCAAAATCATCGAACATGCCCCACGTGTCGCAGGGATGGTTGAACATACCGATGGCATCCGGATCGGCGGTCAGCATATCGTAGAAGGTGTAAAGATCTATCTCCTCGTGATATGGGGTGATCCAATCGGTATTCAGCACATTCATATGCCCCCAGAAGCCGGACATATAGTTCCAGGTCATCTCAAAGCCGTGGGTGGTAGCATATTTTCCGTTCACGTTGAAGCCCTCCGCCACACGGCGCTGGGCGCGCATCTCCTCCAGAGTGAGATAGTGCGAGTGATCGGTCACCGCAAAGTAATCCACCTTGCCCTCGTCACGGGCGTAAGTGAATGCATCGGCAGGAGAGCCGAGGCCGTCCGACTCCAGCGTGTGGCAATGCACCTCGCCGCGGTAGCATTCCATCTTGCTGCCGTCACAGATACCAAAGGACACCTTGCGATAGGTACGGTTGCCGAGGGTATCGCGCAGCGAGACCTCAAAGGTGTGCTTGCCGTAGGCCAGGGGCTTTTGTGGGCGATATCTCACCCCGTCCGGCTGCCAATCGGCCATTGTGCTGACGTTTTTGCCATCTACACAAAGAATAGAGGTGCGCAGATTGACCCCTGAAATATCGTCATAAGAAAGTGAGATCTCAGGGCTCTGCTCCCGCTCCAGCACCTGCCCCTCGGCGGGGTAGCTACGCAAAATGGAAGGGCCGGCATTGTCGGTCACCTTGCGCGTGCAGGGGGCATCGGCCGTGCCGTAATTGGCGGTATAAAGGCCACCCTTTACCTCAATATAGTATTCCAGCTTGCCGGGCAGATGAGACAGGACCTCGGCAGGCAAAACGGCCTCAAAAATACCGTCGTTATTCAGCTCTGCAGGATAGGCGCGATAGGTCTCCTGCACCTTTACCCATACGGTGGGCAGCGCGACCTCTCTGCCAAGCACGGCAAAGGTAAAGCGGCAATCACCGTTAGAGAGATGCACTCTTCCCTCCGGCTCCAACGGCAGGATGGCGGGCACCGTCACGGCGTGAGCAAGCGGCAGGAACTGATGCGGCTCCGCATAGCCGGGTGTCGGCATCACACGGGGATGGGTACAGATAGCGACCGATGGCTCCAGCGGATCCACCGTCCAGAGCGAGGAGCGGAACTTATGCACGTGCAGATGCTGTCTGTCGGGATTGATCGACATACGATAGACCGCATCCGACAACGTACCGCCACGCGGCACGACGGCCAGCTTGCGCTCATTGATCCAGCTATAGATGCCAAAGCATCCCTCCTTGGAGCACCACTCGCCCTTCTCGTCCTTGCAGGCCAGCTCCACCTCCATCCACTTCACGTGGCGTTCGGCAAGATCTGCGCAGGTCTCGGGATATTGAGCGGCAAGATGGGAGAAAACGAGATCCTCCTCGTCGCCATGCGCATCCCGCTCCTTGTGGATAGCCCAGCTGATGAAATCCAACACGCCGAGCTCACCGGGAGCAAGCAGATTCACACCCGCCGCATCGGCAAGCGGATCGCGCTTGTGCTCCTCACCGTCTTGATTTAAAAGCAACAGCTCGTAGTCATAAAGATCCACCGTCTCGGTGCCGGGATTATAGAGCTCTGCGCACTGCAAAAGACCATTCCCCCAAGGGAAAAATTCGCTGACGATAAAGGGAGGCATCTTGGGGGCATCCTGCAATGGGATGCAATAGGTGTCACCGACCTCGCCCTTACGCTTGAAATGATAGCGCAGCGCCGTACCGCCTGCAAGATCGGCGGCAGGAACGGTGACCGCATAGGCAGAGTAGCTCTCCCCCACCACGATACCGTCAACAGGCAGCATACGCAGCTCGGCGGAAAGCGCAGTTCCTTCTACCGCATAGCACAGAAACAGCTCTACAAGGCTGCTCTCCTCATCGGGCAGCAGCAGCTGAAGGGTCAGATCACGATCACGGAATGCATACGCCGCAGGGGCGTGATAACAGGTAAATGCACGCATACAAGGCTCCTTTCGTCAAAGCATGGGGATCAGATCGAACAACGGACAGAGTGCGATGGGAAAGAACATCGCAGGCACAAAATTCATCACCTTGATCTTGGTCAGCCCCATCAGGTTGGTGCCGATGGCGATCACGATCAGCGAGCCGACGGCGATCATCACGGCGGTCACCGTTGTGGGGATCACATTACCCAGCAGCACCGCCAGCATCGTAAGGGTGCCCTGCACCACAAAAACGCCGACCGCAGAAAAAGAGACGCCAACGCCAAGCGAGGTTGCAAACACCACGGCGGAGACCATATCGATCAGGGACTTGGCGTAATAGGTGTCGTGCTTTAATTGCAGGCCGCATTCCAGCGCACCGTTCACCGTCATAGCACCCACGCAAAAAAGCATCGTGGCGGTGACAAAGCCCTCTGCCACGTTGCCGCCAACGCCCTTCATCTTGCGCTCAATAAAGGCACCGAAGCGGCCCAGCAGCCCATCCAGATCCAGCAGCTGCCCCGTGATGATGCCCAGCACCATAGAAATGATCACGATCAGGATCTCGGTGGTGCCAACGGCACCCTGTATACCGATCAGGATCACGCAAAGGCCAAGCCCCTTCTGGATCACGGCAGGAAGCTCTGCAAGGCGAGAGGGGCGCTCCCCCTGTGAGAGATCGGGCCGATCGTTTACGGTTGCTTTTTTGCGAGCGACTCTCCCGATCACGGTCTTGATAAGAAGACCCAGCAGAGCACCCAGCAGGACCGCCACCGTATTGACGATGGTGCCCCAAAGTGGCCAGCTTGTCATAACTACTCCTTTTGCGCACACGCGCGACAAAATAACACCTTTATTATAGCACCAACTATTTGGATTTGCAACCGTCACCGCGAAAAATGTGAAATTTCGCTTGGCGTTCAGACCGAAGCTGTGCAGTCGCAGGAGCACCAAGAAAAAGCCCCGACGTTGCCGTCGGGGCTTTTTCTTGGTGCTCCTGCGGAGACTCGAACTCCGGACACCTTGATTAAAAGTCAAGTGCTCTACCGTCTGAGCTACAGGGGCGTATTTTTTGCACCTGTATATCATACCACAAGCAGGGGGATTTGTCAACACCCTTTTGAAAAAAATTCACTCTTACCGGCGCACCCTGAGCCTATCGGCAAGCACGCGAATATGCTCCGGCATCAGGCAAGGCAGCACCTGTTCGCCATCCTCATCCTCCAGGATGCTATTGCGCATCATACGTGCAATGAGCCGATCAAGGCCACGCTGACGGGAAACATCCAGCACACCGCCAAAGCAAAGCTGCTCCTCGGCACTTTCGCGCACCGAGGTGGGAAAGGTCATTTCCATATAGTCGATGAGCAGATCAGCGTAGGCACAGCACAAAAACAACGTGTGCGGTATTGCGGCAAGCGCAGCCTCCCACTTTTTCGTGTATCTGCGCAAGGCCTTGTGCGCCTTGCCGCCGCGGATCGGTCCGCCCAGCACAATATAATCAAAATCCCCCGGAACGGGGTCTTTTTTTTCAATATCCGCCACCGTGACCGTATGGTTTTGCAGGTCGGCAGCCAGCAGCTCTGCCGCCTCTTTGGCAGTACCGCTTTTGGAGGCGTATGCAATCAGAATTTTCATAAAAAGCCCTTCCAACACGATTTTCTGGCTCTATTGTACCACACTTTTCGTACTTTGTGTGGCAAAACACAAAAAATTCACATTCACCCGTCGCACGATTGACATTTATACCCTTTTAGGGTATAATAAAAGCAGAATTCTTCCAAAAAGGAGAGCCTTATGGAGATCAAGGAACGTATTGAAAAGCTGCGCCGTCAGCTGACCTATCACGCGAGGCGCTATTATGTGGACGATGACCCCGAAATTTCGGATTTTGAATATGACCGTATGTATGCCGAGCTGCTTGCGCTGGAGGCCGAGCACCCCGAGCTGGACGATCCCGCCTCCCCCACCAAGCGCGTGGGCGGTGCCCCCCTTGACAAGTTTGAGGCGGTCACGCACGGTGTGCCGCTCAACTCGCTTTCCGACGTCTTTTCCTTTGACGAGTTGGGTGATTTTCTGACCCGTGTAGCGGCTATTTTACCGAATGCCACCTATTCGGTAGAGCCGAAGATCGACGGTCTGTCGGTAGCACTACGCTACGAAAACGGCGTTTTTGTGCAGGGCGCGACCCGTGGCGACGGCTTTGTAGGTGAGGATGTGACCGCCAATCTGCGAACCGTGTTTTCCATTCCGCTTACGCTCCCCGAGCCGCTTTCGCTGACGGTGCGCGGCGAGGTCTATATGCCACGCGCCACCTTTCACCGCATCAACGAAAAGCGGGAGGCCGAGGGTCTTGCGCTGATGGCCAATCCACGAAACGCAGCAGCAGGCTCTCTGCGCCAGCTGGATCCCAAGATCGCCGCCGAGCGCAAGCTGGATATTTTCGTTTTCAACTTTCAGGAGGGGCAGCTGTATGCCGACGGTCACGCCCCCAAAACGCACACCGAAACGCTGGACCGCTTGGGCGAGCTTGGCTTCTGCGTGCTGAAAAATCGCGTAACGGTATCCCGAAAAGAGGATATTTTGGCGCATATTGAAAAGATCGGCGCTATGCGCGATGCGCTCCCCTACGACATTGACGGCATGGTGATCAAGATCGACGAGCTTGCCGATCGCGTGACCCTCGGTGAAGGCACCAAGACCCCCAAATGGGCAGTCGCCTATAAATTCCCCCCCGAGCAAAAGCCCACAAAATTAGAGGATATTATCATTGCCGTTGGTCGTACCGGCGTGCTGACTCCCACGGCCGTGCTCGCCCCCGTACGGCTGGCCGGCACGACTGTCTCCCGCGCCACACTGCACAACGAGGATTTCATATTGGAAAAGGATATCCGCATCGGCGATGTGGTTACGGTACAAAAGGCCGGCGACATCATCCCTGAGGTAGTCTCCTCCCACCCCGAGCTGCGTGCCGGTGGCGAGCGGATCTTTCGGATGCCTGCCGTTTGCCCCTCCTGCGGTGAGCCGGTCATGCGAGACGGCGATGAGGGTGCCGCAACCCGTTGCACCAATAGTGCCTGCCCTGCACAGCTCTCCCGCGGCATCGAGCATTTTGCCTCCAAGAACGCCATGGACATTGAAGGCCTTGGTCCTCAGGTGGTGGAGCTGCTGCTGCAAAACGATCTCATTCACGATGCAGCCGATCTCTATTCGCTGTGCGCCGAGGACATTGCGGGATTGGACCGCATGGGCGAAAAATCCGCCGCCAATCTGATCGCCGCCATCGAGCGCTCCAAGTCCGCAGGTCTGGAGCGACTGATCTTCGCCCTTGGCATCCGTAGCATCGGACAGGTGGCCGCCGCCGCGCTGGCGAACCGATACCGCACCCTGGAGGGCTGCTTTGCCGCCACCAAGGAGGAGCTTTGCGCCATTGAGGATTTTGGCGAGATCACCGCAGACTACGTGCTGAACTATTTTTCTCACGAGCCAAATCTGACTCTGTGCCGCCGTTTGATCGACGCGGGACTTGTTACCGAGGCCACGGCCGCCCCCACGGGAGACAAGCTGGCAGGTCTGACCTTTGTGCTGACCGGCACTCTGCCCGATATGAGCCGCGACGAAGCCTCCGCCCTCATCAAGGCGGCAGGCGGCAAGGTCACCGGCTCTGTCTCCAAAAAGACCTCCTATGTGGTCGCCGGCGAGGAGGCGGGCTCCAAGCTGACCAAGGCGCAAGCCCTCGGCGTGACCGTGATCGATCAGGATGAGCTGCTGGAGATGTTGAAATAACCGCCCCTCTCATCTCCGCCCCAAAGCTTTGCTCAAGCGCCCCAAATGCCCCAAAAGTTTTGATCAAGCTTTTTCAAAAGCTTGCGGGGCTTGGGGCGGCGCCCCATACACGGCATTTCTCTTTTGATAGCTTTTCTCTTTGTGCCTCACACAGGCAAAGAGAAAAGCGGGCATCGAAGCTATACGCACCAAAGCTGCTACAAACAAAAAGGCGCTACCGCAACGGTAGCGCCTTTTTGTTATTTTTCCAGATAATACTCGATCTCAAAGGGCTCCTCGCTCTTTGGCTGCAGGCGGTAGAGCGCCATGTAGCCGGGGAGCAGGTTGCCGACGATCTTATTGTTGGGATCATCAAAGACCAGGCGCTGCGCGCCATCCTCGTCGCTGACGCGATAGACGCGGCAGTCCTCCTTCATCTTCAAAAAGTAGGAGGTGATCTCTCTGTAATCGCGGTTTGCCACCATCAGATAACGATTGCCGTATTCATCCGACATCTCGGAGATCGAGATACGGTCGGGCAAATTGCCGACCAAAAGCTCGCTTTCCTCCATAGTGGCAAAGGTCGCCCTCTCCTTGTAGGGGGTGATGTTTCCGCCATGGATCACGCGATCACAATGCAGCGCCATCAGCGTGTTACCGAGGGCAGCAATACGGCGGTTCAGATCTTTTTGCTCCTCAAAATAAAGCCCTCTGCCTCCGGTTTCGGGATCCAGCACGCCGTTACACTCGATGTAGCAGGAAAGCTCCTTCACACCGTAAAGCAGAGCGGTATTTGCCATCATGCGGGAGGCCGCAAAGCTGTACCTATCAAAGCAGGGGTTGTAAGGCAGCACGTGTCCCTGATAGACGAACCAATAAGGCGCGCCGATCCTGTCGGCAGCCAGCCGTGCCACCTCCATATTGGTCCAATACTTGCTGCAGCCGTCCATCTGGGTCTCGGGCGTCATACCGTCCCCTACCCAGCCGCCAAAGGGATACTGGTCAAAGGAAAGCTGTGCGGGATCCACCTCCTCGGCAAGCTCATTGCTTTGCGATGCGGTGGTCACCGTAAAAGGCAGCAGCTCGGGGCGCTCCCGCTCGGCATCCTCTATCATTTTGCGCACGGTAGCTCTCTGCTCGGGCGTGCAAGGCTCGTCATACATATAATAGCCCATAATGCAACCGTACTTTGCCGTGTCACGCATGGCACCGATCAGGTCATTATGCTCGTTGAGCGGAGTCTTCTTGAATCCCATACCGCCAAAGCGGCGCAGATCCTGATACAGCACCTTGGTGCCAAGCTCCTCGGCGGTGCGCAGGATCTCCATACCAACGTCATGGTTCGTCCAGCACATCTCCATCAGATCAAAGCCTGCCTCCACGGCGACCTTCACCGCTCGGCGCGCCTTGGCACAATGGAAGGGTCCCTCCTTTTCCAGCCCCATAGGGCCGGGATTGACAAGAGAAAGGATAAACTGCTCCTGCCTCCACCTTCTGCGCGGATTGCCTATGGGGTGTCTTGCCAGCATCTTCTTTTCCATAACACGCCTCCCGTGATTTTTACACTGCTATACGGCCAAACACATATGCATTACTGCACCATTCTCTTTTGCTTGGAGACCACAAAGTGAGTGATAACGATCGCCGCCACCATAAAGAGGATGGAAATGGTAGCCAGCACCTGCTGACCGTAAATATGGATACCGAACAGCATATTGCCGTTTTTCTGAATATAGGTAAGCAGCTGACCTGCCAGCAGCGCCGCGCCAAAGTGGCAAAGGCCGCCCACGCTGCTCTTGATGGCGGAGGCCTGCACGAAATATTTGCTATCCACGTAGCTATACAGAATACTATGCATATTCTGTCCTAGCCCCGCCTGAGAGCCGTGGTAAAGCACGGAATACAGGATCGACATCGCCCACACCATGATGCGGTGGCCGGGAACCGTAAAGGCGTAGACCACAAAGGCAGCGGTGATAATGATCAATGCCAGCTCAATGCCCTTGGCGTAGGAGTGCTTATCCGAGAATTTACCAAAGGGGCGTGAGATAGCGAAGCGCGCCAGCTGACCGATGGTCTCGATGACTGTGACCTCGCCCACAAGCAGCGCCAGCTCGGTCGCGTTCTGTCGGTAAGTACCAAGAAAGCCGACCGAAACACCCTTGCCGACCTCCAGGATAACGGCCAGCAGCAGCACCGACAAAAACTTCTTATTGCCCAGCGTGTTACGCATCACCTCGCGGAGAGGAACGATCTCCCGGCGCACCTGCTCCTTGCTCCGCTTTTCGTTTTTGATCGAAAGCAGGCAGATGAGATCGCACACACTGAAAATAGCGATGCCGCAAGCAGCAAAGATGAAGCCGCCGTGCAGATTATCAGCGGCCTTAAAGCTATCCATCGCAAAGCCGATGATCAAGGTGACCACCATGCCCGAAATGAGCGAGATCATCTCCTTGGTGGCGCAGTATCTGCCACGATGGTGCGGCTCTACGAAGGAGTTGCCCCATTTGTAGATGATCGAGGTCACCAGATAATTGCCGAAGTAAGCTGCCATAATGCAGACGACCGCCAGCACGTGACGGTACTTACTTCCCTCCACGGCAGGCAAAAACGGCACAAAATACAGCGCCATAAAGAACATCTGGCTAGCGAAGTGGAAGATGATGGAAAACACCTTTGTGTTGCTGATGCGCTGCACCACAAAGATGGAAAACAGCTGGAAAACGAACGCCAACGAGATGAGCGATGCCATAATACCAACGGTGGCATCGTCCATACCGATATCCTGGAGCACCGCCACCAGGAACTGACCGCTCACGAGCAATGCCACAAAGTATTCGAAGGCACATTCGATCAGATAAGCACCGCGAGAGCGCTTATGATCACGGGAATTGAAGTCAACGGCTGCCGGTACCTCAGCCTGTACGGGCACCTCGGATGGCTCTGAGGCCACCTGTTCGGCGGTCGTCAATTCCTTTTCGGACACAAATATCCCTCCCTTTCCTAATAAACCGAAGGATATTATAGCACCGACCGCAATAAAAGTCCATAGCTTTTTCAAAGAAAAATTTTCTCTTTACGAAAATCGCCGTCTCTCCCATCCAAGGTAGTCACAAAGCAGCTCCTCTGTATCCGACACCGCGCAAAGATAAAGCAGCTGATCCAATTCCAGCTCTCGCACGCAATTGCCGCAAAGCGTGAGCTCCTCCTTGACATAAGCGCGCTCTCCCTCGCGGATCGCATCCTCGCAGAGCGTGCAATGCGCCACCACGTGACCGCTGCCCTCCCATTCGCCGTTATATTGCGGACATCCGGGCGGACAATATAAAAAACCGCAGATTTTGCACACGGACTTCACCTCCCTCCACTTGACAAATCAGGGTCCTTGCCGTTATAATATCATAAGTATGACGATTTGTCGTCAACCGAAACGGAGGTGAGAAGAATGACGGTGCTCAGCGTGGCCGACCTTAGCCTTTCCTTCGGCACGAGAAAGATTCTGGATCGCATTTCCTTCTCGCTTGCCGAAAATGACAAAATGGGGCTGATCGGCGTGAACGGGTGCGGAAAATCCACACTTTTCAAGGCCATCACCGGCGAGTTGGAGCCCGACGAGGGTCAGATCTTTGTCTCCAAGGATAAAACCATTGGCATTCTGACACAGGACAGCGCCTTTACGGTGGACGAAACGCTGGGGGACAACGCCCTGGAGCAGATGTACGGCGCCTTCCCCGAGCTGCTGGAGGCAGAGCGGGAGCTGCACGTATTAGAGGAACGGATGCAGCAGGGCGCGGATCTTTCTCTGGCCAAGCTCTTTGAGGAGAAAAACAGTCGCTTCATCCGAGACGGCGGTCTGGAATTCCGCGGCAGATGTGCCGCGATCCTTTTGAAGATGGGCTTTGATCAGGAGTCTATGCAGCGCCCCCTTTCTACTCTGTCGGGCGGTCAGCGCACGCGTCTTGCGCTGGCACGGCAGCTCTCCCGTGAGCCGGATATCCTGCTATTGGACGAGCCCACCAACCACCTGGATATTGACACGATGCTCTTTTTGGAGAATTTTCTCACTCAATACCGCAAATGCGTGTTGGTGATCTCCCACGACCGCTATTTTCTGGATCGGGTCACCAACAAGACCCTGGCGTTGGAATACGGCAAGGCCAAGCTCTACAACGGCAATTACACCGCCTCCATCGAGCAGCGGCGCATCGATAAGGAGATCGCCGAAAAACATTATCAGAATCAGCAAAAGGAGATCGCAAGGCAGGAGGCGTATATCGCGCAGCAGCGCGCCTGGAACCGGGAGCGCAACATCATCGCAGCCGAATCGCGGCTGAAGCTGCTTGCCAAAATGGAGCGCGTGGAGCGCCCCAAGGAGGCGCCCAAGGCGATCCGCCTTTCCTTCAGCAAGGCCCACGACAGCGGCAACGAGGTGTTACACGTAAAGCAGCTCTCTATGGCATTCGGTCAAAAGAAGCTGTTTGACGGCATCGGCTTCTTGCTGCAAAAAAAGGATCGCATGTTCATTGTGGGCCCGAACGGGTGCGGAAAATCCACGCTTTTAAAGCTGATCCTGGGCAAGCTTGCCCCCACCGCAGGGCGCGTGGAATCGGGCTATAACGTAGAGATCGGATACTACGATCAGGAGAACCAGAACCTTTCCGACGAAAACACCGTGCTGGACGAGCTGTGGAACGCCTATCCACAGCTGACCGAGACCGAGATCCGCAACACGCTGGCCCTTTTCCGCTTTATCGGAGAGGATGTTTTCCGCACCGTTTCGGTGCTTTCGGGTGGCGAGCGGGCAAGACTGACACTGGCCAAGCTGATCCTTTCCAAGATGAATCTGCTCATATTGGACGAGCCCACCAACCATCTGGATATCGACTCCCGCGAGGCGCTGGAGTCGGCGCTTTCCGCCTTTGAGGGCACCATTCTGGCCGTCTCTCACGACCGTTACTTTATCGACAAGCTGGCAACACGTGTGTTCGCCCTGCATCCCGGCGCTGCCTTTGAGGGAGATGCCGTGGACTATCCCATCACGCATACAGGGCGCGGATATAGCGAATTTTTGGATTTCAAGCAACGACGCGAGGCCGCCTTTACGGTCAATATCCCCCGGGACGGTGCGCAAAACGCAGCTCCCGTCAGCGACAACAAGGCCCAATATCTTGCACGCAAGGCAAGTGAGGCTGAGGCACGCAAGGAGAAGGCACGTCGCGAACGGCTCACCAAGGAAGCAGAGGCACTGGAAAAGGAGATCGAGGAGCTGGACGCAGAGCTGTTTGGCTCTGCCGCCACCGACTACGCCCGTGCCGCTGAGCTTGACTCCCGTAAAACCGCCGCCGAGGAGCGGCTGCTGGAGATCTATGAGATCATCGGCGTGTAAAAGAAAAGGCATCGCTAACGCGATGCCTTTTCTTTTATTGGAAGATCTCCTCGGCAACCTCCAGGATCTTAAATCGCAGCTTGTATTTGGTGCTTTCGGTATCTGCGATCATACGGTACTGCTCCCCTGTCAGCCCCGCCGACAAGCAAAGCGCCTCGGTATCCCGATCGGCGGTGGCGGCCGTCATACAAAGTGGCGGAAAGAGCACGCACCACCAGTTCTGCCCCTCGGCCTCACCGATCATCACACGCAGTGAAAGATACTCCCCTGCCGGGAATGCCAGCTGCTCGTATTGTCGCGTGGGATACGATTCGCGGCTAAGGGTCACCGTTACCGCATTACCGTAGCCGGCATCGGCCACGGCTGCCTTGGCCACGGCCTCAAGCTCACCAAGAGATGCCTGCAATATTTCTGCAGCCTCCTCGCGCGAGGCGGCATCCTTCAGCAACGCATCTGTTTTTTGCAGCACGGCATCCCGCACCCTCAGCTTCAGCGCCTGATCCTCCTCACTATCCGAATTAGCCAACACATGCAAGCGGATCACATTATCATAGAGCTTGGCCTCGCCGTGGATCGGCAATATCATAAATGCGGCAAGCAGCATTGCGCCTGCCAGCAGGATCATCATTGCTTTTTTCATCACGCTTCTCCTTTTCATGGATTTGAGATGATCATTCCCCAAAGCGATGCCTTTTATACGTCGAAGCGGAATTTTTTCCTATGCCTTGACGATTTCCCTCCCTTGTGTTAAAATGGAAGCATCAAATAAAAGGAGCCTTTGATATGAAATCTTTGATTTCCCCCTCTCTGATGTGTGCAGATTTTCTCCATCTTGGCGACGAGCTGAAAAAGCTGGAGGAAAACGGCATCGAATATCTGCACATTGATATTATGGACGGCGAATTCGTCCCCAACTATACCCTTGGCATCGACTTTATCAAAAAGCTGAAGGCAGCGACCAAGATTCCCCTTGATGTGCATATGATGGTGACCCGTCCCGAAAACAAGCTGGACTGGATCCCCTTTGGCGAGGGCGATTACGTTTCGGTGCACTATGAGGCATCGGTGCATCTGCACCGCGCCCTTTCCATGATCCACGCCCGTGGAGGCAAGACGATGCTGGCGCTGAATCCCGGCACGCCGCTTTCTGTGATCGAGGAGGTGCTTCCCGAGCTGGATGCCATTTTGGTAATGACCGTCAATCCCGGCTTTGCAGGGCAAAAGCTGGTTCCCTCCACTCTGGATAAGATCCGCCGCCTGCGTAAATATCTGGACGAAAACGGCTACGGCCACGTAGAGATCGAATGCGACGGCAATGTGAGCTTTGAAAACGCGAAAAAAATGCGTGAGGCAGGCGCCAACATTTTTGTGGCAGGCACCTCCAGCATCTATGCAAAGGATGGCAGCTTCGAGGACAACATCAAAAAGCTTCGTGCGGCGATCCGATAAATCGGTGCTGCATCATTTGATGCAAAATGCCGAGATCGCGCCTAAAAAAACACACGTAAATAAAAAATGGATTTCTGTCTTAAAAAGCCGCTTTACCATCAATTTTTCGATGGTAAAGCGGCTTCTTTTTATATTATTTTGTGTGTTTTTGTTCGGTGCGAATGATCAGCACTGGTTTTATCTATCCTTGATCGCATCAACAGGCTTCTTGCGCGCGATCTTCCAGACAGGCAGGAAGCTGGAGATCACAGCGACAAGCACACTGACACCAAGCATCAGCAGCACTTGGCCCACGCCGAAGCTGAGCAACGTAATGTTGATGCCCTGCCCTCTCATATACCAGTTCAGCACCAGAACGGCGGTCAGCGAAGTGACCACCGCCAGCACGAAGTTGATGATGGCGATGATAAAGGACTCGCTGAAGAAGATCTTGAACACGTCGGAGGAGCGAGCGCCCACCGCGCGCAGGATACCGATCTCGCGCTTCTTATAGGAGATCGAGGTCGCGATAAAGTTCATCAGCAGGAAGGACGAGAACACCGCAAGAGCGAGACCCACCCACACGAACACCTTGGCCAGCACCTCGATGATCGAGTTGAAGCTGCCAAGGGTATACATCACGGCGTTCTGCATCTCAAAGAGCAGCTCGGGCTTATCGGTATCGGTTTCTGCGTAGGAAAGCTCTACCAGCTTCCGGATAGCGGCCTGATCGTCAGCGTTGACGGCGGCAATGGCAAAGGCCCAGATGCCGTCATCGTGGTCGGCACGCTCCTGCTTCCAGACCTCCATGCCCTCGGATTTATCCATCTGCTCCTCGCTCCAAGTCGTATAGTAGTTATACAACTCGGTGCTGACCACCACGCTGTGGAAGTCACCCACATTATTACTGGGAGCCTCGAAAACACCCACGACCTTATAGGCAGGCGTTTCCAGAGCATCCCCCTCTTCACCGCCCTGCGAGTAATCGACCTCGCGCAGCTCGAAATAAACGCCGTCGCTCAGGATCGAATCAATGGTGATGCCACAGATCTTTTTATACGCATCGGAACGCATCATCTCCAGCTCGGCATCGGTGTAGGTATGAATCCTCTCCTTCAGCTTGGAATTATAATCACAATAGTAGTTGATCAGATACTGCTTCTTTTCATCAGAGGTCAGCTCTTGCCAGTCACTGTTCTTCAGGCCATTGTATTCATCCTTCAGCAGCTGCGCTTCCAGAGAAGCGTTGCTCCACACCTCGTTCTCAATGGCATCGCTATAGGAATAAAGTCGGGAGATCCAATGGAACGACCAGCGATCGAAATGATAGCTATTCTCGTGACTCGTGCCGGGGCCAAAGCTATACAGGAAGGATAGTGCGCTCTGAATGCAATCGGTATCCACGTGCTTGGGTACAGGGAGACCGTAAAGGCCAAGCACGTATTGCTGAACACCGACGCGCGCACAGAACCTGCTCTCAAAATTTATAGAATAATAATCAAGGTTCTCCTCGCCCATCGCAACGATCCCGTAGCTGCCGGCGATCCAGTCGTTGATCCACGCGGCTTCGGCGGCGGCACGATCTGTGGTCGAAAAGTTTTCCTGCATATCCTGATTGCTCATATTGGGGATCGTTGCCTTGATATAAGCAACGACCTCCGCATATCGGAGATGATCGCGATAATTGCGTCCGGTCCGCGCAAGAATGCTCGCATGATTCCACACGTCATTGCCATAAACGGCCACGCCCATGGCGTTGAAGGCGGCGGGATCAAACTGCATCTCGGCCTGACCGGGCATAAGATCGTTGAATCTGGCCTCGGAGATCAGGATCTCGTTGGCGGCCAACGTGCTCTTGCCCTCCTCAAACCAGGTGATCGGCATAGATTTCAGCTCGTCAAGCGTAGCAACACGTGTGAAGGAGGTCAGCGACTCGGGCTGGTCACCCTCGATCTCAGCAGCGCGAAGCACGATAAGGCGCAGCCCCTTGCTGCCGGCATCCATATGAGTACCAAGCTCCTTGTAGCCCATATTGGTGATCATATAAGCGGTAAGGCTCTGAATATCTTCATTTACCACAAAGCCGAGGGCGTGGAAGCCATAGTCGCGCTCATAGAGCACCTCCTGCTGCAGGAACATATCCACAAGACCCGATTCCTCTTCGATATCGGGAAGATTTTCGTCCTTGGGCATCAGCTTCTCGTAGCGAGTATAGTCAAATTTGGTATCGATCACGCCCACGATCTCGTAGCTGGGTCGCTCAGCGCCGGAAAGTGAGGTCCAACCGATCTTATTCAGGGTGATATGCTTGCCGATGATGCCGGTGGTCTCATTGGCATCCATCGTCAGCTGCCCCTTCGCAACGGCCTCTCCGTGATCCTCGTTGGTAAAGCCGTAATGATTGAACTGACGGTACAGGAATTCGGTGATGACGATCTCGCCCTCCTTGGTGGGCAGAGCTCCCGTCAGCTGATAACCGGTGGTGTTCAGCTGATCCTGCGTGATGGTGGTCATGCCCGCCATAGTGGCATTGTATACATCGTTGGAGGAATAACCGGAGATCAGATGCGAAATATCAAAGCCGTTCTCGCTATAGGAGCCGCCGGTAGAGCCGGTGAATACCGGCACGAAATCAAGGTCGGTATTCTCCTCCAAAAAGGCAATATCCTCCTCGTTGAGTCCGGCAAACTGATAGCCGTAGTTTATGTCATCGTCGCCCACGCGGTAGTGCGAAAAGCGCACCTGAAGCGAAACCGCGGCACTCTTGATATTGCTATCAATGATCGAATTGGTGGCGGCGCTGATCTTTTCGTAAGCAGCCATCGAGCTGGAAAGGCCGAACATTGCAAAAGAGAGGAAGGAAAGCAGAATAGTCATAAACAGACGGAATTTCTTATGCTTCAGACCCGATGCACCCATTTTGACGGCGTTCTTCATCGGCAGTCTGGAGCGTATGAACCTCGTCTCATCCTTCTCGTACTTCTTGGCCTTGACATCACGCGCGGGATCGGTGCCCTCAAACACGGTGGTCGCACCGTCCTTGGAGATACCGGCAGCAGAACGCAGCTCCTCGTTCACGCGGCCGTCACCCGACAGCATCACGTCGTGCTCGTTATTTGCCAGATACTCGTTGATCATATCCAGATCCTTGGCGGTCAGGCGATAGCCCTTTTCGATCCGCAGGATATTATCACTAATACGGTGCACGCCCTCGGAAACGCGCTCCGCCTGATGCTCGTGCTTGGTCACATCCTCGATGACCTTGCCGTCTGCCATTTCGATGATACGGTCGGCATAACGCTCGGCAAAATCGCGGTCGTGGGAAACGATCAACACCAGCTTCTCCTTGGAAAGCTCCTTCAGGGTATCAAATATCTGCTTACCCGTATTGGAATCCAACGCGCCGGTAGGCTCGTCAGCCATAATGATCTGCGGCTCCTTGACCAGCGCCCTCGCGATAGCTACACGCTGCTTCTGACCGCCGGAAAGCTCATTGGGCTTACGCTTGGCGTAGTTGAGCAGGTCTACCTGCGCAAGAATACCGTTGATGGCCTCGTCGGTCGCTTTTTTGCCCTGCAGCTCAAGAGCAAGACCGATATTGGCTCCCACGGTGAAATCATCCAGTACGTTATACTCCTGAAAAATAAAACCGATGAACGTATTGCGGTAAGCATCAAAATCAGAGCCGACAAAATCCTTGGAGGATTTACCCTTGATGATAAATTCACCGTCGTCATAGCTATCCAGGCCGCCCATCACGTTGAGCAGCGTGGATTTACCGCTACCGGATTTACCAAGAATAAAGATCATTCCGGATTCGGGGAAGGTCATGCTCACGCCGTCAAGCGCGCGGACCTCCTCGCCGGTCTTGGAGCGATAGATCTTGGTTACGTTACGTATTTCAAGCAATATTGTGTCCTCCTTTTGCTTTATAGCAATTTTATTATACACAAATCAACTACCTATTGCAATTCCCTCTTTTTAAAAATATCAGAAATAGCAAATTGCACAAAAAGCACCGGCGGCATATACTGATAAAAAACAACGGGAGGCAGGATATGAAGCCATCTCAAAATTGCAGAAAAAGCCCCATTCCCCCACAAACGGTATCAGAAACAGCCGCCGTGCTGAAGACGGTAGAGCGCGTGCTGGAAAGCAAGCTGATCACCGGGAGCACCGCGCAGGCGGACTACATTCTTCTGGAAAAGGATCTGCCCGCAACGGCGCGGCTGCTCTCCGAGCTATCCGAAAGCGATCGCCGCCACGCCCTGCTGCTGGGCAGCCTGCGACGGGATCAGGGGCTGCCCGTGTTCCCACCCTTCAGCAGTCGCACGTATCCCTACTGCTTGCTGGAGGATGCAGACTCACATGCACCGGTGGTAGCTGCGCGCATCCTGCACGCGCGCCTCGCGGAAAAGGAGACCACCTCTGCCGCGTTGCGCTATACATTGGAGAGGGCTCGCGGCGAGGCAACAAGATCGCTGCTGCAGATCATTCTCAGCGAGGATGAAGCGCAGCAAGCAGCGCTGCGCGCGCAATTGCAGCGCCTCAGCTGCTCCTGAAGGAAAAGAGGCGCGCCCCCGGGGCGCGCCTCTTTTTTATCGGATCACGATCTCCTTTTTGATAGTCGTTTGTTCAAAATAAAGGATACCGTTCTCGTATTTCCAAGGAATCTCCTTTCCGTCGATGCGTAAGCAGCGCACGGACTTCAGGTATGGCAGCTTCAGCGAGGAAAGGGTCATTCCACCGCCCAGGACTGTAATAACCGTTTCGGTTGTCTCGATCCGCACCTGCCCCCACGCGGCACCTGCGCTCCAAAAGCAGGAAAAGTCGTTTTGATCCACCACGGGATCAAATCCGATACGACCAGCCGGCAGATCAAAGCAAAAGCCGGAAAGGATGGGCAGCAACGCAAAGCTTGCCATGCTCCGTGCATAGTTACTGCCACATTCGATCTCGTTCCACGGGTTGCGGTTATGACCCTGATAACGGTCACGCACGGCGCGCACGACGGTAAGTCCCTCCGCCAGCATCCCCTCGCTGATCAGCAGCCCTGCCAGGGCGTATTCAAAGCCGTGCATCGTTTCCTCACAATAGGTGATGGGAATGGTGGGCTTTTTCGCCCCCTCGGGGTAGGAGCAGATCACGGTGCCGGCCTCGTCATTGACACAAAAATTGCGCCACGGGTTGGTAAAATTGCGCATGGTGGGCTTGAAATTGTTGGCAAACAGGCTCCGCAACGCCGTGCGGCGCTGCTCCTTGTCAAACAGCTCTCCAAGACCGCAGATGTTAGCGTGCCACTGACCCAGCAGCTGATCGATGGCGCAGCCCTCGCCGATCTGATATTTGATCTCTCCACACTCGGCATTCCAATATTTCTCCCCACCGTACCGCTCGATGAGGGTGTGATCCTTGACCTCCACCTTCTGAATAAAATAGCTACCGTTAAAGAGATTTTCCGCCGTCCAGCGTTTGCCCTTTTCAAAGATCGCCAGATACTCCGCGCCCTTTTCGGTATCGCCGAGATAGGATGCCATCTCAGCAGCCGCCTTCAGCGCAGCCAGATAGAAGCCCTGTAGCCAGGAGGAGGGGCCGTATAGCTCCACGTCCAGCGTGTGATGCTGTCTGCCCTCCAAAACGCCGTCCTTATCTCTGTCCCAAGCATCCTTATTCTCCTCGCTCCAGGCATATTCCAGAATGCTTTTCACGGTCGGCCAAACACCCCTCAGCCAAGCATCGTCACCCGAAAGCTTCCACTCACGATAGGTCTTGATCACGCAGCCCATCTGTCCGTCAAGGCAGGAGCGCTTCGGCTCACGGGGCTCCCGCAGAGGAAGCGGCAGGCGGAAGGCAGTCGCTCCCGTTTTCCAGGTGCAATAACGAAACTCCAGATCCCGGATGGACCGCTCCAGCGACGGGAACAAAAAGCAGAGCGCATAGGCGTAATTGTAGACGTGCTGACAGGTTCCCTCGCAGGAGCCCACGTGTTCGTGTACCCCCTCAAAGCCGTAAAAGGAGCCATCCTCCAACCGATAGATCGCCGAGGATTTCAGCACCGAAGCCGTAGAGGCGGCTGCATCGATCACGGCAGGATCCAATGTGGAGGAAAATAGCGTTTTGCGATAAATATCGGTACACGTGTAGAGATTTTCCCAGTTTTTTAACCCGTCAACACCGACTGCACGCGCACTGTCATAGAGTACGGCATAGTAATTTTTCCAGCTCTGCCGCAGCAGCGTCTCATCCTCCGGCCGATCCCATACGGTACGGTTCACCTTCCAATGCACGTGATTGTTCGGGCAATACCAGCTCAGCACAAACCGCACGCTTCCCTCTTCGCCGGGGGCCAGCACAAGCGACTTGCCAAGCGAGCAATGATCGCCCTTTCGAGGGGTATCGTATTGCCGGTACCGCAAAGGTTCGCCGCTTGAAAACTCATTCCAGAAGGTCACGATGCCGTCCTGCCAGCTACCACGATACCAATAGGGCTGCACCATATCCGCTTTCTCCACGGAAAGCGCCAGCTCGCCATAATCGGCGGCACTCGGGTCACAATCGGCGTGCATCAGGGTCACGGTGGTGATCCCTTGCTCCTCGCTGACCGTGTTCTGCGTTACGGGAAAGGGATTGTGCAGCGAAAATACACTGTCCAGCGATACGGTCTCTCCGGTCGTATTGCGGAAAAGGATCTCAAAAAAGGCCGCAGGCATACTGGAGCGATCCGCCTCCAACGGGATCAGTGGATTGAACGCCCGCAGAGTCACAGGCAACGGGAAATCGGGATCCTCCAGCTCAAGCTCTGCGATCGGGAACTCGCCGCGAAAGCGCAGCTTCCGAAAGTGAGGGAAGCCCGCCATCGTTCTGGCAGCAGGGCCGAAGCCAAAGCCATCATAGACCTCCTTTTGCTCTCCCGTATAGCAGCCGGTCAGATCCTTGATATGATCCCCCTGCAGCACCTTGCAAAACAGCTTTTCGCCAATCCTGGCGCGCACCGCGATATGCGTATATCCGTTCAGACTTCCCTTGTTCGGCTTATTGAAGATCTCCCAATCCACAAGGCTGCCGTTACCGGCGAGTCCCACCGAGCCGCTGCCGATACCGCCAAGCGGAAAGGATATCTCGCGCAATGCTTCACTTTGATAGATCATATTCTTCCTCCCGTTTTATTTTTTCTTCAGTATAGCATCCCTCCCCTCGCAAAGCAAGGGGGATTTTCGGCCACATTATGACAATCGTAACAAAAAGTCGCCCTGCAACAGCATGTCGGCGACTTTTTGCTTACGTTTATTCTTATTTTACGCTGACCAGCTTTTGGAACAGATCGTCATACAGCGCATCGCGCTTAATGTGGCGAACATACAGGTAATGAGGTCTTGCCCAGTCGGTGGCATAGTTGGAGTTATCGGTAATGATGGGGCGCGGAATGGCGACCATATCCAGCGTGTCGGGGCGCACCAATGCCGCAACAGCGGTCACATCCCAGATCACCTTGGACCAGCAGGGCTTATTATGCTTGTTGTACTTGCGCGTTTCATCCATCAGATACTCGCAAAGCGGGTTCTTGCCCTCCAGATAGTAGGAAAGCTCAGGAATGGTGGTATGGAAGAAGGAGCAAACACCGTTGCAGGGGATCTGCACCAGCGGGATGTGTGAATCAAACAGTACCTGTGCGCCGGGCACGTCCTGATAAAGATTGAATTCCTTGTTATCCTTCCAATGCAAGGCATGACCGCCCAGCCAGATCACCACAGCCTTATCGGCGATCTCGGGTGCCTTGATCAGTGCGGAGGCCACGTTGGTGATGGCACCGATGGCCACGATATAAACAGTCTCCTTGCTCTCCTTGACAAGACGGATGATGGCATCTGCCGCCTCCGACTCGACCGCCTCGGTCCTGGAGGGCAAATATTCGGTAGAACCGCGATAAACGGGAATATTGGAATTGGGATCTACCAGGCCACGGACGCGCAGCGCTTCTTGATAGCTTTTTTCCATACCGTCCGCAGGGGAAGTAGAACGACTGTTGAAGTAAGGTGCAGCTGTAATGGCGAGCAGCTCCACCTTATCAGGAGAAAGCATTGCATACGCCAACGCATACATATCGTCGATCTCGTTATACACGTCGGTATCCAAGATCACCTTTTTTACCTTACCGTCCTTCAAAGCCTCAAGTAGTTTTTTCATAATTGATCTCCCTTCGGTTTAGGTGTTACCTGTATTCTAACATTATCCATCGCCAAATGCAAGCACTTTTGTAAAATATTAATTTTTCTGTATGGATAAAAAAAGAGCGTCCATACTACTAAAAAACAAAAAATCAGGAGTACGTTATGCCAAATTTGCGTAAATGCGCCATCATCGGAGCCGGCAACGTGGGAGCAACGACAGCCTTTTCTTTGATGCAGAGCAGTCTCTTTTCCGAGATCGTGCTCATTGATATCGATCACAAGCGTGCAATGGGAGAGGCTGCCGATCTGGGTCACACGGTTCCCTTTCTCTCTCCTGTTGAGATCTATGCCGGCAGCTATGCGGATCTTGCCGATGCCGCCCTGATCATCATTACCGCCGGTGCCGCGCAGGCCAAGGGCGAGACCCGGTTGGATCTTGTGCGCAAAAATGCACGGATTTTTCATACCGTTCTGGGGGATATCTGCAAATACAATACCGAAGCGATCCTGCTGATCGTCACCAATCCGGTGGATATTCTCACCGAGCTTGCGCGCCGTATGACCGGTTTTCCTGCCACACGCGTTATCGGCTCCGGTACCGTGCTGGATACCGCGCGGCTGAAGTTTCTGATGGGCAGGCAGTTGGGCGTTGATGCGCGTCACGTGCATGCCTTTATCATCGGTGAGCACGGAGATACCGAGTTCCCCGTTTATAGTAGTGCCAATATCTCCGGCATCGATCTGGACCATTTCTGCAATGCCGACTGCCCCCGATGCAACAAAACGGACCTGCTCCGTCTGTTCGAAAACACCCGTGATGCGGCATATCACATCATAGAGGCAAAGGGCTCCACCTATTATGCTATTGCAGAAGCTGTTCGCCGCATTGCCACTGCGATCCTGCGCGACGAAGCGGCGATCCTGCCCATCTCGGTGGCGGCAGACGGTGTTTACGGTCTGAAGGAGCTTTGCCTCAGCTTACCGGCGGTGCTGGGGAGAAGCGGCGTGCAACGCGTGCTTGAGATCCCATTATCCACCGAGGAAAAGCTGCTCCTGGACCGTTGTGCCGCGCGAATGCAAGGCGTTCTTTCGGAATTGGAGGAGCTATCACTCGTAAACTGAAAAAGCGGCAGCGAGAACGCTGCCGCTTTCTTTATTTGTTGATGTAATCGCAGCCACCGAGACCTGCGCGGCGGAAGGCATTTGCCACCAAGGGACTTGCCTTTCGAATGGTCAAATGCAACAGCGGATATTCGCTATCCAACAGCGCTACGAACTCATGCACAAAGTCTCTGCCGACCTCCTCAATACCCGAGAAATCCAGCTCAGCCTCGCGGAAGCTATCCAGCACGGAGAGCAGCCTTCTTGCCTCGGAGCGAGATACCGGGAAATCACCGCCAAAGAAACGTGCCACCGGGATCTCGGTGCGAACAAAGCCGTTTTCGGGGTCCAGATAGTTGGCCATCACCTGGCTAAGCTCACGGGTGGAGTCATTGTCAAGCGCCATCTGCACAGCGGTTCCTCTGAAGCGCTCGCCGCTGTTCTCGTCATCAGCATCCGCCTCGTTCGGAGTAAAGAGCTGCATATCCGAGCGGATCACAAAATGATCCATCAGACGGGAGGTAAAGAAAATGCCCTCACCTGCGTGAGATTTCGGCTCCGAGCTGTACCCACCCGCATACAGAAGTGATGCAGCCTCGGCTGCGGTCGGCATCTCGCCATTCCGATCCTTTTGATCCTGCTGGATACGACGGAAGATGCCCACACCATTATCCAAAATACCAATGATCGTGCAAAGACGGTTGCGGTTGACCACGCAAACGATAGCGGAGGCGTGTGCGTGCTCCAATGCGTTATTCATCATAGCGGTGAAGGCATAACGCCAGATCTTTTGTACGTTGATCGGAAGTTCTGAGAGCAGCGGTGCGATATCGCGGCTGAACATTCTGTCTTCCGAGCTCTCACGGGAAGTATCTACCGTGAAACGGGAGGTCTCATACAGTACGCGATAAGGCATAGAGCCGCCAACACGCTCCAGCTCACCGTTTTTCTGCAGGGTGTTGATGTAATTGTAAACAGTAGAACGAGAAACGGAGAATGCCGCCATCGTCGCATCTACAAAATCGGGGTTTTCATCGGAGATCTGCTGAAGCAGGAATTTTTCAGCTTCCAAACGTTGCTCTTTTTTCATCGGTGCCCTTCCCTTCCATTTTATATTAAAACATTCTTGCTTTTTAAGTATAACGCACCATTTCCATTTTGTCAATAACATTTTCCAATTTTTTTGAAACCCTTTCCACAAAAATCCAATTTTGATTCCGAAACGAGTACAATCGCTTCCAGATCAAGCCGCTTCCGGCTCCAATCTCACCAAATTCCTCCCAAAAAGGGGCCGCGCCATCAAAGCGCGGCCCCAAGTGTCGTTTCCCTTCGGGGTCTATTACTTGGTCATACCGTTCTCGTAGGATTCGATCATCTTCTTGACCATCTGGCCACCGATGCTGCCTGCCTGACGGGCAGTCAGATCACCGTTGTAGCCCTGGTTCAGATTTACGCCTACTTCGTTTGCAGCCTCCATCTTGAATTGCTCAAGAGCCTTCTTAGCCTGCTTGTTTGCCATTTTGATTTCTCCTTCGCCGTGTCTCTTTGCCATCGGTCTGCATCATCTGCGAACACGCGGCAACGCATCGGCCTTATATCTATTTTTCAAGAGCGCCGGCGTTGCCGCTCATGCATGCAGCTCCGCGCGTTGTCAGCCTCGCTTGCGCTCCGAATATATTGTGTGCCGCTACGTAAAACTTATGATTGGCAAATTTATGTCGATTTTCCGTCTCAAAAATAAAGTCGCGAGGAATCACTTTTCAAAGCGCTTCCTCGCAACTGATGCCCAAAGACGTCAGATCTCATATGGTTTTGCCCACTCCGATATGATCATCTCCGCATCATCGTTATGCACGAAATACAGCTCGTCAAAGCCCTCCGCGTAAGCAGGCGGCTCCAAGCGCTTCGACGTGCCAAAAATAGCCACGTCCGGCACTCTGGCCTTTCCCTCTCGCCTTGCATTGCGAGTAAGGCAATCACGCACCTCCGCCCCCAAGAAGTAACCGATCACCCGATAGCCCTCTGCCTTTGCCGCGGGGATATATCTGGCGCGGTCCTCTTTTGTGGGGTTGGTATTATCGACCGCAAAGCTTGCTCCCTCGCGCAAGCATTTTTCGATCAGCGCTCTCTCCCGATGCCGCGTTTTCAGTGTATCCAGATTGACGCGCACAAAATCCTTTGACAGATGCTTTTGATAAAAGGTGCTCTTGCCGCTGCCCTGCAGCCCCATTAAGATCACCAGTTTTTTCATTGTCACGCTTTCCTTTCTTGCGCGATCACGCGCGCAGCATACAGTAAAAAAGACCGATACAGGCGATCGCAATAA
Organism: Oscillospiraceae bacterium; assembly: GCA_015065135.1. Taxonomy (GTDB): domain Bacteria; phylum Bacillota; class Clostridia; order Oscillospirales; family CAG-272; genus Firm-07. The sequence continues at coordinate 1,868 of SVQY01000027.1, read as the reverse complement.
TGGCAATGATCATGACCCCTCTCCTTTTCTTTGTTGCTTACAGGATCAGTATAGCAGGCAAAGTGTCCGGAAAAACGGACAGATCTCACAGAGGAGCGATCGGTATGATTTGCATCGCACAAGCGCCTCATATGCCAAATCACAAAACCGCCGACGGAAAGCCGTCGGCGGTTAGCGTTATCTGACCCGTTCTGCGATCATGCGCTCACGGCGGCGATTGCGATGGATGGCATGCACGGTGCCAACGCCGCTCTCGTCGCGGTCGGTCATAAAGTAAAGTGTATCGGCATCGGTCACAAAGGCGTTCACGCCCTCACGGATCACACGCGGCGCATCGCCATTGTCACTCACCATCAAAACACCCTCCGCGCTGTAAAAATAGAAGGCATCGTTAGCCGTTACGGTCAGGGTGTCGACCAGAATGCTATCGCAAAGGCGCTCAGCAGCGGATTTGAGCTTGCGGCCATACAAGGCCCCCTGCAGATCGGTATAAAGGATGCGGCTGCCGTCTACGTTTGCACAGAAGGCGGTCACGTCCCAGGCAAGCAGCTCACTTGCGGTCTTGCCCGCACGGCAGCAAAACAGCTTAGTACGAGGGGTGGAGCCCTCTACAGAGGTAGACAGGAAATAGACGGCCTTATCGGTCACTGTCACGGCGTGCGCGCCATCCACAAAGGAAACGGGGCTCACGGTCGCCTGATCCTTTTTCTTTTCCAGATAGATCAAGCGGATGCCGCTGCCGGTATAGAGCAGGTAGTAATTGTCAAACAGAGTTTTGGTAAGATACTGGGTACCCACGCGCAAACGACGCACGGATACGCGCTGATTTGCCATCAGCTGCAGCGTATCGTTGACACTGATATCTGGAACGCGGATCTGCTTACCGCCGGCAAAAACACGCGTTTCGCTGCCGTTACGAAAGATCAGTTGCGAGCAGTCTCTGTTAAAGATCACGCTATCCAGCTGTGGCTCCTTGCCGCAAGCGATCTTTTCGCCGGTCTTGCCCACTACCATATACAGCACGCCCTCGGTATCTATGTAATACAGATACTTGCATTTATCGGCCACGGCAACAGGATACATGCCCACCGGATTTTGCATATAAGGGGCTGTGTCGGTACGGGAATAAACACTGGCGTGCAGCTCGCCCGTTTCGGTATTGGTGTAGGTATAGAACATCTCCTTGCCGTTTGGTGAGAGTGCATAGTGAGGATCGGTCACGTTTCTGGCAATGGGAGAGGGGATGTCGCCGCTCTTCCATTCGGTGTAATACAGCACCTGATCCATACCGCGCCAGGCAAGCACCTTGCCGTTGGCGGAAAGCACGCAATCCTGCACGTCGGTTGCCACGCAAACGATCTTTTTGCCCTTAATGGCATACAAGCTGTCACCGATGATCGCGGCACAGATGCTACCGTCACTATTGTACTCGTAATGGCTCATTTCACCCGTGACGCAGCCTCTGGTACGGCCGTCCACGGCGATCACCGTCTCACCTGTTTCGGGTGCGTAGAAAAAGCTGACGGAATGGGTACGCTCATCATAGCGATCGGGGCGGAATAAAAAGATGCAGACCGAGGTCACGATCACCGCCACAAGCAGGATCAGGGCCAGCAGCGCTTTGCCTGCATTCTGCTTTTCCACCTCCGGAAAGTGCAACGGAACGGTGGATTCGCGCACCTGGCGATTGTTATCGGCCGGGATGACATTTTTGCCGCGTTGTGCGGGTTTCTCGCTACCGTTCTGCGTTTTTGCCGCAATATTGCTCTCTTTTTTCTCCTTGACGGAGGTCTCTAACGGTGTCAGCAGCAGGCTCTGATCAATGGGGGGCAGCTCCTGCTGCTGACACCGATAGAGACCTCCGTCAA
>SVQY01000026.1 GCA_015065135.1 Oscillospiraceae bacterium | reverse complement strand
CTGGGCAACATCGGTTGCCGCATCTCCTTGCCCGTCAAGAACGATTCCGAGCTGGTCTCGCTCTTTGATCTGGATTCCTATGACGCCAAAAAGCAGATGCAGAAGCTGGCAGGCCAGGGCGATGCGTTGGTATCGCTTGGAAATACTGCCAATCTGCGCTATGTGCGTACCGCTTATTCCGGCAAGACCAATGGCTCTCAGCAGCTGCGCATTGCCGAGATGATCCGCCAGAAGTATGCCGGTCTCAGCTATTCGCAGGTGGAGGCAGGCAGCGAGGATGCCGTTTTGGTGACCGATGCGGTCAATACCGACGTATGCTGCAGCGCTCGCGAGAACGAGATCCTGCTGGATATGGGTGTTTCCTCTGCCAACGCCTTGCGCACGCCTCTGGTCTATTCCACGGCCGAGGCAGCAGTCAACTATTTTGCCTGCACCGCCAAGGAAAAGCTTTGCAAGATCGAGCGCAACGCTATGTTCGCTTTCCTGCGCTACATGGCAGAAAAGGGCATTCGCACCGAGAATGCACCCGTTACCTATCTTGCGCTGGATGAAAAGAAGAAGGAGTGTCTGGACGGCTATTTCCGGGCCGTGCCTATGCTTTCCAATCATATCGATACGGTAACGAACAAGACCGATATGGCCAAGAAGATCATCGAGTTCCGCCAGATCTACCGCGAGCGTAAGCGTGCGGCAGACAAGGGCAGTGCAACGCACTTCGATCCGCTCTTCCTTGTGGTGCGCGACGTAGCGTGGCTCAATGATAAGGAGGCTGAATGGCTGCCCGATTTCACCGCCGAAAAGCCCAAGGCTGCAGCACCTGTGGCAGCGGGTAGCAGCGGAGACGTCAGCACCATCTCTCAGCTTGGTGCCAAGCAGGGGCAGGCCTTCTCCGCAGAGGCGCTCAGCATGCTTGCCGGCTTCGGCGGCGGTGCGATCACGGCTGCAGCCGCTCCCAAAAAGAGCGCCTCTGCCGAGCGCTTTACCGTTGCTGACGTCAAGAATGCGTTGGCAACGCTTTACGCGCAGGGCAATAAGCTCGGTATCTTCCTGCTGGTATCCTCTGAGACCTACAAGCCGGTGGCCGATATTCTGATGACCGAGGCAGATGATAAGAGCATTGCTTTGGCCAAATACGGTATCTTCGGCTCCTTTGAGGAGGTCAAGCGCCATACAGACGACCTTTCCGCTCCGGCCGATTGTGTATTTGTAACTTATTTCAATTCCAAGACCAGACTGTTCGACTACGATCCTGCCGCCTGCCGCCAGTGGTGGAGCGCGCTGGAGACGAAGCTGAACAAGCGCTGATCTTAATTGGAGGATTAAGCTATGTTCCATATTGAGTATAATGAGGTTTTGGCTATCCTGGGCGTTATGGAGCGCACCCTGGATGAAATGAACGATTCTCTGGAGACCTTTGCCGTGGCGACGGCGACCTACAACGCCAATATGCAGGATGCTACCGCTACCGAGGCTACCAATATCGTGCTTTCGCTGCGTAGTGAGATCGTAAGCATGAAGGAGCTGATCGAGCAGAGCAACCGCAAGCTGCGCGAGGGTACCGTTGGTCTCAAGCAGATCGAGGATCGTGTAAGTGATGGAGGACTTCAAGTATGAGCAATGATGCAATCAGATCTAAGGTAGAGGCCATTGACAGTGTTGTCAGAGCCTTTTCGGCGGATATTGACACCTTCCGCGTGGACGTGTCCTCCAAGGTAAACGACGTGGATGCTGCCCTGGGCCGCCTCTCCACCGTTTGGGAGGGTACGCTTCAGCAGAATTTTGAGGAAAAGATGCGTGCCAGACAGGCGCAGATCCGCAGCGCTTTGACAAGAGCCGGCGCGCTGAAGGAAAAGCTGGATGGCATTGCCGCCGAGATGGCGGCAATGCTGGCCATCCTGAACGCTGCGGGTGAGGATCAATGAGTCGTTTTGTAGAGCTTCACGGCACCGGATACTGGAATGACGAGGTAGGTCATCATTTGCAAAGGGGCGCCGAAAAGGCGGTAAAGAGCTTCAACGCTGCCGCCGAGCGGGCTGTTAATGCTGTTGAGATCCTGTCAAGCTACAAGGAGTCCGACGTGGAGTATGAATCTCAACGGGAGCTGATCTATGGAAAGCGGGTGGAGCTGAATGTCTGAGAATATCTATTTTCGCGTCAGCGACGTCTGCCAGTTTCAAAGCGGCGCCTATCACGCTTCTTCTGCAATGTCGGATGTTTCCTATCAGATCAATTCCGAGGCGAATCAGGCTTTTTCTACCGCTGATACGATCCTTCGAAGGTGGATCGCGTGCTGCGCGATATGCAGGAGGATCACCGTGCCGCCTGCGAGGTGCGCCAGCATAATGAGGGTGTTCTGCAAAAGCTGAAGGAGCATCTCAAGGAGCTGGATTATCGGTATGACGAATTGCAAAAGGCCTATAGCAGGGCGTATGCAGCATACCGTGCCGCTGCCGCCGAGGAAACGCGGCTCCATAACACCTCTATCCCCAGCACAGGAAACGAGGAAGCCGACAAAAAAGCGAGAGAAGCGCACAGCAAGGCGCTGGAGGCTGCCAGAAAGCAGGTCCGCGAGATGGATCGGCTTTGCTATCAGATCAAGCAGCAAATGGCTGAGGTGCTTCGGCAGATCGAGGAGACCAGGAGAAACATCAGCACCGTGGAGCAGATCATCGCGGAGCTGACCAATTTTATCAATCAGATCCAGACGCAGTGCATAGAGGTCGAGCGCTATCGCGATCGGCTACGATCCGACGTGAGTCGCCTGCACGATGAAATGGGACGTTTTCAATCGGCATACAGCCATTCCTCGGCGACGATGAAGAATTGCTGCGACGCCGCCGACCGTGCGGTCACCTATGGGCGCAGCATCTGCAACTGCCTGGATCCGGATCAGAGCGTGCACGATCACGACGGTTGTATCATTGCTTTTTCGGATATTCATGCCATGGACCGTATGTCCAAATCGCTCGTGCGCGTGTGCGAGGATTATGAGGAGGTCTCGGAAACCATCAGCGGCAGGGTCTCTGCCTATGAGGATACCATGCAGGATGCCGTGATCGAGCAGAGCGCGGCGACCGTTTGGGAGGTTCGCGACCGATGCAGCAAAAAGATCGAGGAATTGCGAAAGACCGCACGCAAGTGCAAGGAAGCCGATGTGGAGATCAAGCACTACTACAATCTGCGTTTTATTTCGCTTTAACAAAATAAGAGGAGCAAGAATGTTTCTTGCTCCTCTTATTTTTGTTATTGCAGCGCCTCCAGACCGCACAGGCAGAGCCCGGCGGCGCTATCAGCGCGCTCGGCGCAAATAATGCGGTCAATCTTCTTTTCGGGATGGGGATTCTCCCACTCCAGAGCGTAAAGCGTGACCGGCGTGCCGTCCGCGCTGCGACCTTTTGTTACGGGATCTGCCTCCCAGGTGCAAACATAGCCCTCGTGGCGATAGTAGCCCTCCCGCAGCGGCTCGGCATAGCGGTAGCGGTAGCAACGCACGTTGCCGTCGTAGGTGACGGGGATCTCGATGCTGCTGCCATCCTCGTAAGCAACGGTATAGCTGCCGATCTGCACAAGCGGCTTCCATGCAATGCGCTTTTCGCGGTAAAGGGTGGTGTGGAGAAAGCGCAGGGCATTGGCGGTGCCGTTCACGGGCACGCTGATCTCGTTATAAAGGGGGATCGCGTCAAAGGCATCAAGGTGTGCCTTTTCGGGTAGCGGAAGCGGCGTTGCGGCTGTGCGCAGCTTTGTGCCGCGGATGGCCGCGCGCAGGCGAGGCAATTTTGCGGCGATCCGCTTGGCGTAAAAAGGGCGTATCGCCTCGCGATAGCTTTCGGACCAAAGCATTTCGGCGGTATAGAGCAGATCGTAGAGCTTGCCCTCGCGCGCAAGATCGTTTTCGCGGGTCACCGCCCAGAAGGAGACCTCGCCGCCCAGCATATTTTCTGCTGCCATGCGTTTTTCATAGCGTGGGAAATGGCTGGAATAAAGGTTGCCGATCATCACCTCGCTGCCGTTTTGCAGCAGATTTTCTTCGATGTCCTTGTCCATGTGGAAATACCAGATGAAATCCAGCCATACGATGTCCTTGGGCAGTCGCTCCAGACAAGGGAAGCAGCGGTATTTGCTCACAGGCTGCACCATATCTCCCCAAAGCATCATCCGAAGCCCCTTTTTGGCGAGATAGCGATAATGCTCCATCACATCAGCCTCAAAGAGCTTGTCGGGGGCGATCTCGCGACACTTGGGGCAAAGCCCCAGCTGATAGACCTCATCGTGACCCATATGCACGAAGCGCTTGGGTCTTGCCACCTCTACGATCTCATCGATCAGATCGTGGATGATCTCATAGCTCTTTTTGTTTTGCGGACAGTAGGAATGCTTGTAAAAGAGGGAGGGGGGGACATCTGCGGCGCGCTCGTCGGTCTCGTTTTTATCCGCATTCGGATCTACCTCGGCAATATCGGGGTGAGCATAGGTGATATATTGCACGTGGCCAAGGGATTGCACCTCGGGGATCAGCTCCAGCCCCAGCTCGTGGATGAAATCGCAGAGCTCACGGGCATCCTCCTTTTCCAGCAGCTCGCCGTCGGCTACGGCACCGTGAGGGAAGGGTGGAATCTTGCCCTCGCGGGCAAGCTGATTGCCGCGCAGCCATCCCTCGCTGATCTCGGGGTGGCTCTCATAGCGCATGCCTCCGGCAAACTCCAGAAAGATCTGGTTGTAGTGGCAGGGGATCAGAATATTCTTGATCAACGCCTTGGTAAAGCCCAGCTCCTTTTTGCAGGGAAGATACAGATGCACGCCGCGCATCTCCTTGTAAGGGGCATCCTCTATGGTGCAGCAGGGTAAGATGCCGTTGCTTTCCAATTCAAAAAGGCACTCAATGGCGTAAAGCAGACCCAGGCGGTCAGCGGCAACGATCCTGGCACCGTTTTCGGTGATCTGCAGCTGATAGCCGTTTTGCGGTACGGCCTCGCTTTTTTGCAGCAAAAGTCCTTCGCCCGTGTCGGTGGTGAGCTGCCAGCGCTCCTTGGCACGCTCGGCAAAATAGGCCGCGGCAAAGCGGCAGTCCGCATCCTCGGCAGCGGTCACAGCCGCCAGAGCCCGGCAGGAAAGCGAGCCGTTATGCTGCGTGAAGCGCTTGGGTGTCGGTAAAAATCTTGTATCCGTATCAGTCGCGCCGTATAAGAGGATGTCGGTCAGCACCATGTCACGGAGACGGGGAATGAGCCGCAGCACAAAGCACCTGCCCACGGCGCCAACGGTGACGGAAAAGCTGTTTTTTTCGACCTCGGGGCAGCAGGAACCGATGCAAATGCCGTTGGCATCAAGGATCTCGACCCTTTCGGGCGCTTCGTCACCAAGCCGGGTCTCCAGCGTGGCAAGATAAACATCCTCAGGAAGGGTAATATGCAGTTCGATGCCGGTGGCATGATGATTTTGCCATTTCCAGCAAAGCGCACCGTTTTCGGTGCTATCCGGCGGCAGCGGGATGCGTCCGCCGATCCTTGTATATGTCATTTCGGAAAAAAGCCCGAGCTCCTTGCTGTTCAGTATGCCGATCTTCATAAAAACCTCCGGAAAATGGCTTCATCTCATTATAAATCTTTACTTGTTCTCTTGTCAAGTCATCAAGCAAAAAAGCGAGCTATCAGCTCGCTTTTTTGCTTGATGGGAGGGTTATTCGTGGTTGTGGCCCTCGTGCTCGTCTCCGGTATCGCCGGTTTCGGTATTTTCCTGTTGCTCCTTTTCCTTTTCCTCTCGTTTGGTATGTACCAGATCAATGACGGAGGATACAGCCAAAACGGCAAGACTGAGCACCATCAGAATGGCGAGTGCCCATGCAAGAATGCGTACCCAAAGCTTTTGTGTGTTCATAATTTTATTTCTCCTGATCAGATTTTATCATCCATAGAAAGCTGCATTGCCTCTACGCTCTTATCTCCAAGCAACACGCCGGTGGCAGGGAGCTTGTATTTGCGGTAACCCTTCGGCTCGCCGTAGGTGCCTACAAAGTCAGAAAGCGCGTGCACCACGGCGTTTTCACGCTTGGAAAGGTTCATCAGTGCCACACCGCCCGAGGAGCGGGTGGTCATCACGGGAATAAGGGAGGTCTTAAAGACGATGGCGCGGTCGGCAGAGGAGATGAGCATGAGCTCAAAGGGATTTTTCTCTACCTCATAGAAGATGCCCACGATGGGGGAATTGGAGGAATAAGCGCCTGTCAGCTTTTTGCGGTTGCCCTTGGTCTCATACGCGGTGATCGGCACGCGCACGCCCTTGCCGTTGGCAAAGATAAAGACCATATTCTCGCCCTCGGGATAGGTGTTCTGCACCTTCATATAGATGGGGCGCTCGTCCTTTTCCATATTCAGCTTGGCATTGAGGAAATCGCCCATAGCCGATGCCTTGGTGGACTCAAAATCATCCAGCGCTACGCGGTAGACCTGTGCCTGATCGGTAAAGATCAGCAGGTTATCCTTGTTTTCGGCATCAAAGGTCTGGTTGATGCTGTCGCCTTCCTTCAACTTTTGCTCGTCTCTGCCGAGACGCGCGCTGCCCTGCAACGACTGGAAGGTGATCTTTTTGAAGTAGCCTTCCTTGGTCAGCACCAGGCGGACGGGGTAGTTCTCAACCGTTTCCTCCTCCTCGACATCCTCCTCAATATCAGAGGCAAAGAGCAGCTGAGTCATTCTCGGCTTGCCGTACTTTTTCTTGATCTCGCTTAGCTCATTCGCGATCTTGGCGCGCAGCTTCAGCTCGTCCGCGAGGATGCTTTCGATCTCGGCAATGGCCTTTTCCAGCTCCTCGATCTCCTGCACGCAGTTGAGCATATATTTCTTGTTCAGGTTACGCAGCTTGATGTTGGCGATATATTCTGCCTGTACCTGGTCGATGCCAAAGCCGTTCATCAAGTCGGGGATGACCTGCTCGTCGCTTTCGGCACGGCGGATGATGCGCACGGCCTTATCCACGTCAAGCAGTACCTTGCCAAGAGCCATCAGCAGATGGTGGCGATCCTTCTTTTTGCGCAGGTCAAAGTTCAGCTCGCGGCGCACGCACCCGGTGCGGAACAGGATCCATTCCTTCAGAATGTCCACAACGCCCAGCTGGCGTGGCGTGGAGTTGATCAGCACATTGAAATTACACTTGAAGCTATCCTCCAAGGGCGTTAGCTTGAAGAGGCGGCTCATCAGCTTGTCCGGATCGGTGCCGCGGCGCAGATCCAGGGTCAGCTTAAAGCCGTTCAGGTCGATCTCGTCGCGGAAATCGGTGATCTCCTTGATCTTGCCTTCCTTGACAAGGGCGGCAATACTGTCCAGAATGGCCTCGATGCTGGTGGAGTAGGGGATCTGCAGGATGTCGATGCAGTTTTCCTCTTTATCGTATTTGTAGCGGGAACGGATGCGGAAGGAGCCTTGACCGGTCTCGTAGATCTTGCGCATCTGATCGCGGTCGTAGATCAGGAGACCGCCGCCCGAAAAGTCGGGAGCCTTGATGAGATCCAGGATCTTTTCCACACTCGTTTTGGGGTTGCGCAGAAGCGCAATGGCGCCGTCGCAGACCTCAGCCAGGTTAAAGGAGCAGATATTGGAGGCCATACCGACTGCGATACCCGTGTTAGGGGTGACCAGAACGTTGGGGAAGGTGGTGGGCAGCAGCACGGGCTCCTTCATCGTGCCGTCAAAGTTGTCGATCATATCCACCGCATCGCGGTCGATGCCGGAGAACAGCTCGTTACAGATGCTGTCCAGCTTGACCTCGGTGTAACGGGCAGCGGCGTATTTCATATCGCTGGAATACTGCTTGCCAAAGCTACCCTTAGAGTCCACCAACGGGTGCAGCAGCGCTGCGTGACCGCGCGTGAGACGAACCATCGTCTCGTAAATGGCCGCATCGCCGTGAGGATGCAGCTGCATGGTGCGGCCTACCACGTTGGAGCTCTTTTTTCGCTCGCCGGTGAGCAGACCCATTTTATACATCGTATAAAGCAGCTTGCGGTGGGAGGGCTTCAGACCGTCGATCTCCGGAATGGCACGGGAAATGATCACGCTCATAACATAGGGCATGTAGTTTTTTTCGATGGTCTCGGTGATCGGCTGTGGGGTTGCCGGGGCGTGTACGATCTGGGAGTGTTCGGTAATGGGAGAACCTTTTTTCTTTGCCATCTTGCTTCCTATACTTCCTTTCGAATATGTTTAAGTGATATGTACAATGGTATGCGCCGCTGCGCGGATCGCGCGGTTGTAAAGCGCCAGTCCCAGCCCATCCATAGGGGGGAGATGGGCGTAGAGCTGATGCACCTCCGGGGCGGCATCCGCCTCACGGAGCGCGGCAAACAGGCGGTGAGCCTGGGTCTCCAGATCTGCCTTGCCGCCAACCGGGAAAAGAACGGCACCCGTGGGCATCAAAGGGATCTCCTCATCAAAGCAAAGGATGCCAACACCTCTCTCGGCCGCTTTTTCAATGAGAAAGGCGCGCACACGCGCTTCCTCACCTTCTAGCAGCACCAAGGGGGCTGCCGGGGCATAATGGCGGTATTTCATGCCGGGGGAAAGCACCCGTTCTCCCTCTCCGAGAGCTGCTGTCACGGCAGGGGCAATGGTCAGATCGGGGATCACGCGGCGCAGATCCTCCGGGGTCACGGCACCGGGACGCAGCAGCACGCCGCTGTCACCCTCCAATTTCACAATAGTGGATTCCAGGCCTACCTCGCAGTCTCCGCCGTCCAGGATCATATCCACGCGGCCGGTGAGGTCCTCTGCGGCGTGTGCCGCACAGGTGGGGGAGGGTCTGCCCGAGCGATTGGCGGAGGGGGCTGCGATGGGCAGACCGGTGGCCTTGATCAGCGCCCTTGCCACCGCGTGATCGGGGCAGCGGATGGCCACGGTATCCAGTCCGCCCGTGACCGAAAGCGGAATACTGTCCTTTTTAGGCAGGATCACCGTCAGGGGGCCCGGCATAAAGTGCCGTGCCAGGCGGTAGTATGCATCCGATGTAACGGCGTACGGCTCTGCCTCGGTAGGATCTGCCACGTGTATGATCAGCGGATTATCCGAGGGGCGCCCCTTGGCGGCATAGATCGCTTTGGCGGCATTTTCGTCGGTGGCGTTGCCGCCAAGACCATAGACCGTTTCGGTGGGAAAGACCACGAGACCGCCGCGGCGCAGGATCCCGGCGGCCTTCTCGAGCACCGCCGCATCCCGTTCGGGGTCGGTGATTTGATAGAGCTGTGTTTCCACGGTTACTCCTTTTTATACGTTTTCGTTTTTTACTTTGGCGGCGGTCTCCTCGGTCAGCAGGGCATTGATCAGCTCGTCGAGGTCGCCGTTCAGCATTTTTTCAAGATGATAGAGCGAGAGGCCGATGCGGTGATCGGTCACGCGGTTTTGCGGATAGTTGTAGGTACGGATGCGTTCGCTACGGTCACCGGTACCGACCTGGGCGCGGCGTTCGCCTGCGATCTGCTCATTTTGCTCACGCAGCTTGATATCGTAAAGCTTAGCACGTAGCAGCTTCATTGCTTTATCGCGGTTTTTGAATTGACTGCGCTCCTCCTGGCACTCCACCACGATGCCGGTGGGCAGGTGGGTGAGGCGTACGGCGGATTCGGTCTTGTTGATGTGCTGGCCGCCGGCGCCCGAGCTTTTGCAGGATTCCATTTTGATATCGGCAGGGGAGATCTCGATCTCCACCTCCTCCACCTCGGGCAGCACCGCTACCGTTACGGTGGAGGTCTGTATCCGCCCTTGTGATTCGGTTACCGGCACACGCTGCACGCGGTGCACGCCCGATTCGAATTTAAAACGCGAGTAAGCCCCGTCGCCTTCGATGGAAAAGGAGATCTCCCGAAAGCCGCCAAGCTCGGTCTCGTTGGCGTCAAGCCGCGCGGTGCGCAGTCCCACCGACTCGGCATACATGGCGTACATACGGTACAGCACCGCTGCAAATAACGCAGCCTCCTCGCCGCCTGCGCCTGCGCGGATCTCCACGATCACGTTGCGATCGTCGTTGGGGTCACGGGGGATCAGCAGCACGCGCAGCTCCTGCTCCAGTCGCTCGCACTCGGCAAGGCAGGATCTGTATTCGGCAGCGGCCAGCTCGGAGAGTGCTGTATCTTCTTCGGTGTCGGCCAGCAGCCTTGCCTCCGCAGCTTCCTTTTGCAGCCGTTGCCACTCGCGGAACTTCAGCACCGTGGGCTCCAGCCGTCTGTATTCCTTCATCAGCGAGGCTGCGGCCTGACCGTCGGCAAGCAGCTTAGGGTCGGTGCTTTGTGCCTCCAGCTGCAAAAATCTGGCCTCCAGAGCCTTTAAGGTGTCAAGCATCGGCGCGGCAGAAGGCGCAGAAGGCGCGATAGGCCTCGTACAGGTCCACCTTGGAGATGACCTCGCAGGGGGCGTGCATCGAGATCACGGGAACGCCGAGATCCACGGTCTCAATGTTGTGCTCGGCCAGGAATTTGGCAACGGTACCGCCGCCACCGCAATCCACCTTGCCAAGCTCGCCTGCCTGCCAGACAACGCCTGCATCCTCCATCACACGGCGCAGCCAGCCGATATACTCGGCGCTGGCATCATTGGTGCCGGATTTACCGCGGGAGCCGGTGAATTTGGTCAGCACCACACCGGCGGAGAGCAGGGGCGTGTTGCGTTTTTCAAACACGTCGGAGAAATTGGGGTCAAATGCCGCCGAAACGTCGGCAGAAAGGCATTTGGAGTTAGCGCGCACCACGGCGGGATCTGCATTGGTGGCAGATGCCAGTGCGTTGATCAGGTCGGTGAACAGCTCGCTTTTCATACCGGTATTTCCGTCGCTGCCCGTCTCCTCCTTGTCGGCAAGCACGCACATCAGCGTGTGCTTGCTATCCGCGCAATCAAAGATAGCGGAAAGGGCGGGATAAGCGCAAACGCGGTCGTCGTGACCGTAGGCACCGATCATAGATCGGTCAAAGCCCACGTCGCGCGCCTTGAAGGCGGGCACCACGCAAAGCTCGGCAGAGAGGAAATCCTCCTCGGTCACGCCGTATTTCTCGTGCAGGAGGCGCATGGTGTTCAGCTTGATGCTGTTCTTCTCATCATCTCCGTTCAAGGGGCGGCTACCAACCAGAATGTTCAGCTTTTCGCCCGGGACTGCCTCGCCGAGGGGCTTCTTGGACTGCTCCTGACCCAGATGAGGCAGCAGGTCGTTGATATAAAAGATCGGATCGCTGTCATCCTCGCCGATATTCACCTCAACGGTGCTGCCGTCCTTCTTGACGATCACACCGTGGAGAGAAAGAGGGGTGGCGACCCATTGATATTTGCGAATGCCGCCGTAGTAATGGGTCTTGAAAAAGCTCATACCACCCTCCTCGTAAAGGGGGCACTGCTTCAGATCCAGACGGGGGGCATCGATATGGGCGGCGGAGATACGGATGCCCCTTTCCATCGGCTCAGAGCCAACGGTAAAGAGGTAGAGCGCCTTACCGCGGTTGTTGTAATAGTATTTGCCGCCGGCGTTCACCTTGTCGCCGAGACGATAGGGTACAAAGCCGCGTGCGGCTGCCAGACGGATGCTTTCCTTTACCGCCTCGCGCTCGGTCTTGGCGGCATCCAGATAGGCGGCGTAGCCCTTGGCGTAGGCATAGGCATCCTCAATAGCCTCTGTATTTTTGCGCTGATAAACGCTTTCCTTGCGATAAAGCAGCTGCTTTGCAAGCTCTTCTGCATTGTAATTCATTTGTGTTCCTCCGTGGGGGAAAGCATCCCCTGATTTTTCAAAAATGTGCGGATCTGCGCCTCAAGAGCGGTCAGATCCCCGTTGTTTTCCAGGATCATATGGCAATTTTCGCGGAAAAAGTCATCGGATTTCTGTGCCGCGATCCGTTTCATTGCCGCTTCCTCGGTGATCCCGTCACGGGCGAGTATGCGGGAGAGACGTATGGGCAGATCGGCCAGTACACCGATCACCAGCTCGCAATCTCTTTCCAAATGTGCCTCGAACAGCTGCGGCGCATCGATCAGAACGGCTACAGCACCGTTTTGCAGCATGCTCCGGGCGGTGGCAAAGGTGCGCTCCAATACATATTTATGGGTAATAGTGTTCAACTTATGCAGTCGATTTGGTGTGTCGGTATGCCCGAACACGGCGATCCCCAGCTTTTTGCGGTCTATGAGACCGTTTGTCAGAATATCCTTACCAAAGGCTTCGGTCAGCTCGGTCACGATGCTGCCACCCTCGGCAAGCAGAGTGTGATAGACGGCATCGGTATCGATCGAGGGAATGCCGTATTTTGCAAAGATACGGCAGACTTCACCCTTTCCGGCACCCGTAGGGCCGGTCAAACCAAGGAGGCGCATCGGTCAGACGGGGCACACAGTGCCGTTTTGGGCCGAGCGGAGCGCTGCTTCCATCACGCGCTGCACATAAGCGGCCTCGGCAAAGGTGGGGGAATCCTGACGGCCGAGATGCACGGCGTTCAGAAACTTATACATACCCATCACGTGACCGCGCAGCCATCCCTGTGAGGCCTTGGGGGAGGGAAAATTGCCTGCGGGAGCGGCATACCTGCCCACACATTCGATGCGGGTAAAGCCACCGAAGCCGCCATAAGGGGCGTGCTCTGCGGTGTTGTCGTAAAACTCAAGATAATTGGGATCCATCAGCGAGAAGCGCAGCGAGCCCTTGGTGCCGTAAATGGCAAAGCCAAGGTCATCGTTGCAGCCGGTGGCCAGCTTACTGGCGGTCAGCGTGCCGGTGGCTCCATCGGCGGTCTCTGCCACCATATAGAATGCCTCAGAGGCATCGGTCTGCCATTCCTTGCCGTCAAGGCCCTTGCGGACGGGGAACGCGATCTGACTCTTGCCGCTCACAGTCCTGAAGCTACCGCAAAGGAAAACGGCCAGGTCAATGATGTGTGAGCCGAGATCAAAAAGCACGCCGCCCTCACCGCAAACGGAGGCAGTCTGCTTCCAGCCGGCGGTTTTTTCGGGGTCGGTGCAGGAATTGTGCAGATAGCGGAAATCAAAGGAAAGGAGGCGACCGAGGCGCCCCTCCTCGATGAGCTGCTTGGCGCGGCAAACGGCGGAAAGATGGCGGTTGTTGAATACCACAGAGCAGATGCGGTCGGAGTCGGCAGCCAAACGCGCCATCTCCTCGGCATTTGCAAGGGTGTCGGCCAAGGGCTTTTCGCAGTAGACGTGCTTGCCGGCCGCCAGTGCACGGCGCACGGTATCAGCGTGCAGGATGTTGGGGGTACAGATGTCGATCACGTCAATGTCGGGATCGTTGATCAGATCATCCTCGTTATCGGTAGCAATGGCAAAGCCGAATTCCTTGGCGACCGCATTGGATTTTTCCATGCTGCGGGTGGCCACGCCGCGTATCACGGCGCGAAAGGGCAGATCACCGCAAAAATAGGGAAGCGTGGAGACGGCATAGGCGTGAGTCCGCCCCATAGCGCCAAAGCCGAGCAGACCGATGCGAATTTCAGGCTTTTCCATGTTAAAATCTCCTTTTTAACATATTATAAATTATATTATACAACATTATATGAGTTTTTGCAAGAGAAAAAAGGCGATTTTGCCGATCGGATGCATTTTTCTGCGCGAATACGCTTTGAAAGGTTGAAATTTGTTTGGAAATCGGCTATAATAATGAGTGAACGACTTGAAAAAAGGGGGGAGTGTTGGATGATGAGATACGAGACGCTGCTTTTTGACGCGGATCAGACGCTGCTTGATTTTCACAGAGCTGAACGCGAGGCACTGATCGCGGCATTGATGCAGATGGGCGTTCGGGCAAGTGAGGAGATGATCCGCATTTACAGCGAGATCAATCTTGCTACGTGGAAGCGATTGGAGCGGGGCGAGATCACCAAGGCTACGCTGCGTACCGTCCGCTTTGCGGATTTTTGTGAAAGAATGAGCCTTTCGCTTGACGTAGAGCAGTTGGCCGAGCGCTATCTGACCTCACTTGCACAGCAAAGCTTCCTTTTACCGAGCGCATTGGAGGTCTGCAAGACACTTGCTGCGCATTGTCGGCTTTACATCATCACCAACGGTATCGCCTCGGTACAGCACGGGCGTTTCGACCACTCGCCTATTGCGCCTTATTTTAAGGGATGCTTTATCTCGGACGAGATCGGCGCGGAAAAGCCGCACAAAGCATTTTTTGACCGCGTGAAGGCGCAGATCCCACAGTTTGACCCTGCAGCAACACTGGTGGTGGGAGATTCGCTGACCTCGGATATGGCAGGCGGTATTGCCGCAGGTCTTGATACCTGTTGGCTGGCACCACGCGGCGCGCAGATACCGGCACAAATGCCCATTACATACCGTATTGAGCGACTGGAGGATGTGATCCCTCTGGTCCTCGGCGCGTGAGTCGGCAGCTGGAGGACGTTTTAAAAGAGAAGGGCATCCGTTATCGACGGCAGGTCCTTGGAAGTCAGTTGTCCACGTTTCGCATCGGTGGACCGGTGGCTTATCTGCTGCTGCCGGCTTGCCCCGGTGAGCTGATCGCGTGTGTGGATGCCTGTGTTTGGGCGGGCGTACCGTACGCGGTGATCGGAAAGGGGAGCAACCTGCTTTTTCCGGATGATGAAACCTATTGTGCCGTGATCAAAACAGAGGGCTTGGATGCCTGCCGCCCGCTTTTTAAAGATCGGTTTTACGCACAGTGTGGCATTTCGCTTATGCGCCTTTCCGGTATCGTGGCCCGAGAAGGCTTTGCGGATCTTGCGTTTGCCTGCGGTATTCCGGGCAGTCTTGGCGGTGCGCTCTTTATGAACGCCGGAGCCTATGGTGAGGAGATGGCTGCCGTGGTGGAAAGTGTGGAGACATATGATCCGGAAACGGGGAAAATAACAACATTATTTCACCAAGAATTGAGTTATTCTTATCGTTATAGCAGATTTCAATCAGAAAGACGCGTTATTTTGAGTGCAATCCTGCATTTTGAAAAGTGCGCGCAGCCAAATGATGTTTTAGCACAGATGCGTTTGCTGAACATCTCCCGTCGCCAACGGCAGCCCTTGGAGCTCCCCAATGCCGGCAGCGCCTTTCGTCGGCCGGCCTCCCATATTGCGGTAGCGGCAATGATCGATGAAATGGGACTTGGCGGTTATCGGATCGGTGGTGCGCAGATATCGGAAAAACACACCGGATTTATCGTAAATACCGGCGGTGCCACAGCGGCTGATGTGCGGGCGCTGATTGCCGAGATACAAAAAAGATTGGAGCAGAAATACGGTTACAGGGTAGAGCCCGAGATCCGTTTTCTGCCGGAGGAGATATGAACTATTCGCTTTTGCTAAAAAATGAATTGATCGAAAGCGCGCCACACAATGCGTGCTGCAAGCGCGCCTATACGGCAGGTCTTTTGCTGGATCTGCGCGAAATGCGCGAGAACTGCCTTGTGCTGGTGATCTCCTCCGCAGCGGCACGTCACGAGTGTGCCAGGGCCTACCGCGAGCTTTACCGCCGCGAAGCGTTGCTCAACGGTTCGGTGATGTTGTTTGCCTCCGAAAAGCTTTATAAGGCCTATAAGGAGCCGCCCGTTTTTGCCTGCCCGCAGTGCAGACAAAGCTTTCTGAAGGGCGTGATGATCGCCTGCGGCTCAGCTACCGACCCCCAAAAGGCGTATCGTCTGGAATTCCGTTTGGCCAATCCCGAAAAGGTGCCGATCCTGGCAGATTTCTTTCAAGAAATGGGCTGGGAGCCCAAATGCCGCAGCATCGAGGGTGGCGCGGCGTTGTATTTCAAGCAAAATGCGGTCCTGGAGGAAATATACAGTACGGTCGGCGCAAACAATGCGTTGTTTACGCTGATCAATGCCAAGATCGCGCGTGATATCCGCAACGAGGAAAACAGAGCCACCAATTGCGTCACGCGCAACATTGAAAAGGCGGTGGCCGCCTCACGCAAATGCTGCGTGGCTATAGAAAAGATCAAGGCGGCATCTCGCTTTGAGGGGCTTTTGCCCGAGCTGAGAGAGACTGCCGAGCTGCGTTTGGCGCATCAGGATGCCAATCTGGCCGAGCTGGCGCAGCTACACAACCCCCCGATCACCAAATCGGGGTTAAATCACCGTTTGCGGCGCATTATGGCGTTTGCAGAGGGCTTACATGAGAACTGAGAAGGGAGGAGAGGCGCATGTCTGACTTTGTGCATTTGCATCTGCACAGTGAATACAGTCTGCTGGACGGCGCATGCAGGATCAGCGAGATCCCGAAGCGTGCCAAGGAATGCGGCCATACTGCGGTCGCGTTGACCGATCACGGCGTGATGTACGGTGCGGTCTCCTTTTATCGTACCTGTAAAAAGGAAGGGATCAAGCCGATCATCGGCTGCGAGGTCTATGTGGCGCCTCGCACAAGATTTGATAAGAGCGGTGCCGATGCGCACCCCTATCACCTGGTGCTGCTTTGCGAGAACGAGATAGGATATAACAATCTGATCAAGCTGGTGTCAAGCGCCTTTACCGAGGGCTTTTATGCCAAGCCGCGCGTGGATATGGAGCTGCTGCGTGCTCATTCCGAGGGCTTGATCGCGCTTTCTGCCTGCCTTGCGGGCAGAATTCCGCAGCTGCTTTTGCGCGGTGACTATACCGCGGCCTGCGGCGTAGCACGGGAGCTTTCTGATGTTTTCGGCAAGGATCACTTCTATATCGAGCTGCAGGATCACGGTCTGCCTGAGCAAAAGCAGGTCCTGCCGCTGCTTTGCAAGCTGGCCGAGGAGTGTTCGCTGCCGATGGTGGCGACCAACGATTGCCACTATCTGCGCCGCGAGGATGCCCAGACCCAGGCAGTGCTGCTTTGTATTCAGACCAATAATCAGTTGGCGGATGGCCGCCCCATCGGCTTTGAGACCGATGAATTTTACTACAAGGACAGTGCCGAGATGCGGATGCTGTTCGGCAGATACGAGGGGGCGGTGGAGAACACCGTCAGGATCGCCGAGCGTTGCCAATTTGAGTTTGATTTTTCCAAGACCTTTCTACCCAAGTTCCCGTGTCCTGCCGGGCTGACCTCCTCCGGGTATCTCAGGCAGCTGGCTGAGAAGGGCTTTGCGGCACGCGCCGATGCCGGCCTGCTCGATCTTACGTCGCACACGCCGGAGGATTATCGGAGCCGTATGGAATACGAGCTTTCTGTGATCGACGGTATGGGCTATGCGGATTATTTCCTCATTGTGCAGGACTATGTAAATTTCGCCAAGTCCAAGAGCATTCCGGTGGGGCCGGGCAGAGGCTCGGGTGCCGGCAGCATCGTAGCTTATTTTCTGGGTATTACCGATGTGGATTCGCTGCGCTTTGACCTTCTTTTCGAGCGCTTTCTCAATCCGGAACGCGTGAGCATGCCCGATATCGACGTGGATTTTTGCTACAACCGCCGTGAGGAGGTCATCGCTTACGTGACCGAGCGCTACGGTAAGGAGCGCGTTTCGCAGATCGCCACCTTCGGCACACTGGCCGCCAGAGCTGCCATCCGTGACGTGGGGCGCGCTTTGGGAATGTCTTACAGTGATGTTGACGTGGTGGCGAAGGCCATTCCGCGCGAGCTGGGCATCACCATTGCCGATGCGCTGAAGCTACCCGATCTGAAGGCGCTCTACACGCGCCCCGAGATCAAGCGCTTGGTGGATCTGGCCATGGCGCTGGAGGGAATGCCGCGCAATATCTCGATCCACGCCGCCGGCGTGGTCATTACCGAGCGTCCGCTGTCCGAATACGTGCCGCTCTGCGCCAGCAACGGCGTACTGCTGACACAGTATGATATGGATACCATTGCCGAGCTGGGGCTGCTGAAATTTGACTTCCTTGGTCTGCGTTATCTGACCATCATCAACGATGCCGTGCTGCAGATCCGCGAAAGCGAGCCGGATTTTGATATTGATAAGATCCCGTTGGACGATGCGGCCACCTATAAGCTGATCGCCAAGGGCAGCACCTCCGGCGTATTTCAGCTGGAGTCGGGCGGTATGCGGCAGATGCTGATGAATCTGTCGCCCACGCGCTTTGACGATATCGTGGCCGCCATCGCGCTCTATCGACCGGGTCCGATGGACTCGATCCCGCAGTTCATTGAAAATCGTAAAAATCCCGATGCAATCCGCTATCGCACACCGCAGATGGAGCCGATTTTGCGATCCACCTACGGCTGCGTGGTCTATCAGGAGCAGGTGATGCAGATCTTCCGCTCGTTGGCAGGCTATTCCTTCGGCCACGCCGATGTGGTGCGCCGTGCAATGTCCAAGAAAAAGGCAGGCGTGATGGAGGCCGAAAGAGAAGCCTTTCTGGCAGGCTGTGCCGCCAATGGCATTGAGCAGAGCGTAGCCGAGGATATTTTTGCCGATATGGCGGATTTTGCCCACTACGCATTTAACAAGAGCCATGCAGCCGCTTATGCGGTGATCTCCTACCGTACCGCATATCTGAAGGCACATTATCCCAAGGCCTATTTTGCGGCGCTGCTGACCTCCGAGCTTGGCAATATGCCCAAGATCGCCGAGTATATCGCGGAGATCGGCAAGCGAGGCATTCGTGTGCTGCCCCCCGATGTCAACGAATCCAATGTGGTATTTCATGTCAGCGGCGATCATATCCGCTTCGGTCTGTTGGCGCTGAAGAACGTAGGCCGCAGCTTTTTGGAGGCGCTTGTCAGCGAGCGTAGGCGTTTTGGCCCGTACCGCTCCTTTGACGATTTTCTGGAGCGACTTTCCGGCGGCGATCTGAACAAGCGGCAGATCGAATCACTGATCAAGGCCGGTGCCTTTGACAGTCTGGGGCATCATCGCAGTCAGCTGATGGCAGTTTTCGAGCCGATGATCGATCAGCTGCAAAGCAAGAATCGCTCCAATCTCACCGGGCAGCTGGATATGTTTTCGGCCGGACAGGCCGAGCGGCCGCGGATCGAGTACCCGAATCTGCAGGAGTTTAAGCTTTCCGATCTTTTGGCGCAGGAAAAGGAGGCTGCCGGCATGTATTTTTCCGGTCATATGCTCGACGGCTTTTCCAAGGCACTTGCCGATCCTGCCATTATGAGCATCAAGGATCTGCAGGAGACCGATGACGGCGGAGAATTTTTGTATTCCGATCGCACTCCCGTGGTGGTGGCGGGCATCGTGACCGCGCTGACCCGAAAGACCACCAAAAAGGATGAGCAGATGGCCTTTTTTACGCTGGAGGATCGCTATGGCGAGATCGAGTGTTTGGCATTTCCCAAGATCTACACGCGCTTTTCGCACGAGCTGCGCGTGGATTCGGTGATCCGCGTGCGCGGTGAGCTTTCGGTCCGCGAGGAGGAGCGCCCCAAGGTGCTGATCTCGGATCTCGAGCCGCTGCCCGACGATCACGCACCGCCCCGTGTCATGACCGAGGCCGAGGTCAGGCGCGAGCAACCTGCCGCAAGCTCTCAGCAAAGAGCTACCGCTCCCAAAAGGGAGGCGCCGCCGATCACATTGCCGCCGAATCCCAAGATCCTTTATCTGCGCGTGCCATCCATGTCGCCCGATGAGCCGAAATGGAAGCGCGCCGGCATCATTTTGGATATTTTTGACGGTGCGCTGCCGGTATCGGTCTATGATGCCTCCAGCTCCGCTTATGTAAAAATGGAGCAGGGCTTTGATCTCTCTCCCTATACGCTACAGGAGCTGATTTCCATTCTCGGAAAGGAAAACGTGGTTTTGAAATAACCCCCGTTTTTCCCATGAACAAACACTAATGAACACCCTCGCAACGGTGCAGAATAGCACTGGAGCGGGGGTGTTTTTATGTTAAAAAAATGGATGAAGGGCTTCACGGTGTTTTTGCTTTCCGCATCGCTTTCTGTAATGATATTGGCCGCAGTAGCGGTGGTCTCTCTGGGGCTTTATGCCGCAGGGCTGGACACCACGCTGCGTGAGGATCTGTTTTTTACCACGGGCGACAGAACGACACGGCTGTTTTACAGAGACGAAGCAGGCGGCTTTTCCGAGCTTTCAAGTGACCGCGTAAGCGGCTATGAAAACGCTCTGTTTTGCCCACTTGACGAGATGCCGGAGGAGCTGAAGAACGCCTTTATCGCCATCGAGGATAAGCGCTTTTATCAGCACGGCGGCATTGACTGGATCCGCACGGCATCGGCGGTTGGCGATTATATGAAGGGGCAGGGCGCTCATTACGGCGGCTCGACCATTACGCAGCAGCTGATCAAAAATCTGACCGGCGACAACGAGCGTAGTGCCAGAAGAAAGCTGACAGAGCTGATCCGCGCTGCCAGGCTGGAGAAAAAACTGAGTAAAAACGAGATCTTGGAGCAATATCTGAATGTTGTGAACCTTTCGCAGAATTGCTATGGCGTGCGCACGGCGGCAAACGTGTATTTTTCAAAGGAGCCGGGAGCGCTGACCCTGGCAGAATGCGCCACGTTGGCGGCGATCACACAAAATCCCTCCCGCTTCGATCCCATACGGCATCCTGAGGAAAATCTGGCACGGCGACAGGTGATACTGGAGGAAATGTATCGGCAGGGGAGGATCGATGCAGCCGCGCTTGCGGCAGCCAAGGCAGAGCCTCTCACGCTGAACGTGAACAACGCGGCGCGCTCCGGCAGGGTGAACTCCTGGTTTGCGGATCTGGTGATCACCGATGTGATCCGTGCGCTTGTCACGGAAAGGGGGATGAGTGAGGCAGCCGCTTCGCGGCTGGTCTATAGCGGTGGTCTGAAGATCTATACTACCGTTGATCCGGCGCTGCAGGAGGCGGTGGAGCGCTATTATCGCAACCCCGATAATTTTCCGACTCATGAGGGCGGTAAAAAAGCGCAGAGCGCCATGTTGATCCTGGATCCGCAAAGCGGCGACGTGTTGGCGGTGGCAGGGGCGATCGGCGAAAAGTCGGGAAATCGCGTGCAAAGCTATGCCACCGATACCAAGCGACCGTCCGGCTCTGTGATCAAGCCGCTTTCGGTCTATGCGCCGGCACTTGAGCGAGGGCTGATCACTTGGGCCAGCGTATTTGATGACGTGCCGCGGCAGTTCAAAAGCAACGGTGCGCCGTGGCCGAAGAATTCACCCAACCTTTACCGCGGCCTTACCAATATCAATGCCGCGGTAACGCATTCGGTGAATACCGTCAGCGTTGCGGTGTTGGAGCGATTGGGGGTCGGCGCCTCCTATCGCTTTCTGGCCGAGGAGCTTGGCATGCGCTCGCTGGATAGTACGCGGGATACGGGCACGGCAGCCTTAGCGCTGGGGCAGCAAAGTGAGGGTGTCACGCTTTCTGAGCTGGTGGGGGCGTATACCGCGCTGGCAGATGGCGGTGTATATCACGGCACGCGCAGCTTTTACCGCGTGGTGGATAATCGTGACATGATCCTATTGGAGCGAGATCAGACCGATCATCGCGTGCTGGATGCAGACAACGCGGCTATTATGACAATGCTGCTGCGGCAGGTGACCGCAAACGGCACCGCCGCCGGGATGCAGCTGACGGATCGCGTTAACGTGGCAGGGAAGACCGGCACCTCCGGCAATAACTGCGATAAGTGGTTTATCGGTTATACGCCGGAGCTGCTGGCAGGTGTCTGGTACGGCTTTGAATACCCGGAGAGCCTGGCGGATGTCAAGGGCAATCCCGCATTGCGTGTTTTTGACACGCTGATGAGCGAGGCGGTCTTGCTGCGCCCTACGACCAAGCGGCATTTTGATACGGAGGGCGACCTTGTCGCGGTGCGGTACTGCAGAGACTCGGGCAAGCTGATGGGCGAGGCTTGCTATCTGGATCCGCGAGGTGATCGCTCGGAGATCGGATATTTCAAGCGAGGCACAGAGCCGACCGAATATTGCGATTGTCACGTGGCGATCCGCTATTGTGAGCACGGCGGCGTGGCGACCTCACAATGCCCGGAGGAGGGGTGCTATACCACCGCGCTTTTGCGCGTGAGCAGACGTTTTCAACGTCAGATCAAGGTGTTGGATGCACCTTACACCTACGGAGGACCCGTTGTTGAAAAAGAACGATATTTATCTTATAATGAGCCATATTATGCCGAAAGTGTTGAGTCAAGGCAAAATTATGGCATTGGTATGGATGTAACACCGTACAACCGTATCTGCCCGATGCACACAGGCGGCGATGCGTTCTGGTACCGCCGACGGAGCACGGCATAGCAGCAGACAGAAAAGAAAAAAGCCCCACATCACGCGGCCTTAACGGCGGTGATGTGGGGTGCTTTTATTTGGTTTCGGTCGCTTCCTTGCCGGCGGCCTCATCGGCAGCCTTTTTCTTTTCCTTCAGGTTGTACCAGGCGATGCCGCAGAAGATGCCAACGGTGCCGAACACGATCAGCGCGGTCACCAATGCCGGCGGAAAGATCAGCGATACCAGCTGATTGATGACAACGAACACACCGCCTGCCAGCATGGAAAGTGTGCCTGCAATAAAGATGGCTTTCATAACGAGTAATGCTTTCATATATGTTCTCCTTTAACTTTTTTCGGTGATAAAGCCGCCGCCAACCAGATAATCGTCTTCATACAGCACCAGAGATTGACCGGGGCAGATGGCGCGCTGTGGGGTATCAAAGGTAACCGACAGCGTATTTTCATCCAGCTGCTCGACTGTGGCAGGGGAAGCTTTCTGGCGGTATCTCGCTTTGGCAAGCATCTTGCGCGGCCGCTCCAGGCGGTCGTAGGGGATGAGGTTGATGTCTTTGGCAATCAGTTTTTTTGAAAACAGCGCTTCGCTGTCACCAAGCGTAACGGTGTTATCGGCAGCGGATTTGGCGATCACAAAGACCGGTCTTCCCATAGCAATGCCAAGTCCCTTTCGCTGCCCGATGGTATAGTGCAGCTGTCCTGCGTGCTGCCCGAGAATATGCCCCTCGCTGTCGATATAATGGCCGGGGGCAGGCGTTTTACCGGTGATGCGGGCAATAAAGGCGGCGTAATCACCGTCCGGGACAAAGCAGATATCCTGGCTATCCTTCTGTTGTGCCATCGGGAGGCCTGCGGTGGCGGCCAGCTCGCGCACCTCACTTTTGGTCAGCGCACCAAGAGGGAACTCGCAGCGCGAAAGCACGTCCTGCGTGAGCGACCAGAGCATATAGCTCTGATCCTTATCCTCGTCTGCTGCGCGGCGCAAAAGGGTACGGCTTTCTGTGTGCTCCAGCCGCAGGTAGTGGCCGGTAGCGATCCGCTGATATCCCTTGGAATGCGCAAAATCCAAAAGCGCGCCGAATTTGATGGCTTTGTTGCAAAAAATGCAGGGATTGGGGGTCTCACCCTGCTCATAAGCGGTAATAAAGGGCTCGACCACGGTTTTTCGGAAGGCCTGCCCCAGTTCTGCCACAAAATGCGGGATCTTCAGTAGGCTACATACAGCGGCAGCGCCCGTTTCGTCGGCATTGGCCTGCGCCGTGCTGCCGATCCCCTCGGAGCAGAGTCGCATCGTGACGCCGGCAGCATCCGTATCCTTGGAGGCAAGCAGAGCAGCTACGGCACTATCCACGCCGCCGCTCATTGCGATCATCATACTGTTTGGCTTCATAGCATTATTCCCAATCGTATTTGGTCAGCGTCCCCGCCTCACAAAGCCCCTCAAAGGCGTGCTGGCGCAGGATCTCAAAGACTGCCACGGCAACCGCGTTGGAAAGATTCAGGCTGCGCAGAGTGGCGCGCATCGGAATGCGTACCGCCTCGTCCGGATGCTGCAAAAGCAGCTCCTCGGGCAGTCCCGCACTCTCCTTGCCGAACATGATATAGACCTCGTCGGGGTATTGCACATCGGTATAGCAGTGCTTTGCCTTGGTGGTGAAATAATAGATCTTTGCATCGGGATGCTTGCTGTTGAAATCCGCCAGACCGTCGTAATAGGTAATATCCAGCTTGTCCCAGTAGTCCAGTCCCGCGCGCTTCAGCTTCTTGTCGTCCACGGTAAAGCCCATTGGGCGGATCAGATGCAGCGAGGCACCGGTGGCGGCGCAGGTGCGGGCAATGTTGCCGGTGTTCTGTGGGATCTCCGGCTCATGCAATACGATATGGATATGCGGCATAGCAAGCTCCTTTTTACACTTTCTCTTATCATTATAGCCGATTTCTTCGCTTTGCGCAAGAGATTGTAAAATATTTTGCAATTTTTTTGTATTTCTATGGCAATTCAAGTGATTATGTAGTATAATAGCTATATTATATTTCAATTTGGAGGAAATTCCGTGGGGATTTTTCGTAAAATATTCGGTTCTTACAGTGACCGTCAAATAAAAAAACTCAAAAGGACCGCCGATACTATTGAGTATCTGGCCCCCATATACGCCGCTATGAGCAATGAGGAATTGGCGCACGTGACCGTTGAGCTGAAGGAAAGATTGCAGAATGGTGAGACATTGGACGATATCATTTGCGAAGCATTTGCCGCTGTCCGAGAAGCGGATGAGCGCGTGCTGGGCAAGCGCCCCTTCTACGTGCAGCTGCTGGGCGGCATCATTCTGCATCAGGGGCGTATTGCCGAGATGAAGACCGGCGAGGGCAAAACTCTGGTAGCGACGATGCCTGCTTATCTGAATGCTCTTACCGGCGAGGGCGTGCACGTGGTGACCGTCAATGACTATCTGGCACGTCGTGACAGCGAGGAAATGGGCCGTGTTTATGCCTTTATGGGGCTTTCTACCGGTCTTGTGGTCCACGGTCTGACCCCTGCCGAGAAGCAGGCTGCCTATGCCGCAGACATTACCTATGGCACCAATAACGAATTCGGCTTTGACTATCTGCGCGACAATATGGTAGTCTATAAAAAGGATATGGTGCAGCGTGGGCACGTGTTTGCCATCGTGGACGAGGTGGACTCGATCCTCATTGACGAGGCACGTACGCCGCTGATCATTTCGGGTGCGGGGCAGAAGTCCACCGATCTCTATGACCGCACCAATGAGCTGGTGCGCCGTATGACCAAGTTGGTTCGCAAGGAGGTAGACAACAAGGAGGAGACCGATGATATCGAGGTCGATTATCTTGTGGATGAGAAGGACAGAAATGCTATCCTGACTCCCAGGGGCGCCAGAAAGGCAGAGGAATTCTTCGGCATTGACAATCTTAACGATCCCGAAAACTCGGCGCTGGCGCACCACGTAAAGCAGGCGATACACGCTCACGGCGTGATGAAGCGCGACGTGGATTATGTTGTCAACGAGAACGGCGTGATGATCGTGGATTCCTTTACCGGCCGTATCATGCCCGGTCGCCGTTATTCCAACGGACTGCATCAGGCCATCGAGGCAAAGGAGGGCGTGCAGATCCAGAAGGAGAACCGCACCCTTGCTACCATCACCTTCCAGAACTATTTCCGTATGTATCAGAAGCTTTCGGGCATGACGGGTACTGCTCTGACCGAGGAGACCGAGTTCCGTGAGATCTATGCTTTGGATGTGGTGGAGGTCCCTACCAATAAGCCGATGATCCGCCTGGATCAGAATGATGTGGTATACCGCGATATGAAGGCAAAATACGATGCCATCGTTGCGCAGATCGAGGCCTGCCACAGCAAGGGCCAGCCGGTGCTGGTGGGCACGGTCAGCGTAGATAAATCCGAGGAGCTTTCCGCCAGACTCAAAAAGCACGGTATTCCGCACAACGTGCTGAACGCCAAGCACCACGAGCGCGAGGCAGAGATCGTGGCGCAGGCCGGCAAGTTTGGTGCCGTTACCATTTCCACCAATATGGCGGGCCGTGGTACCGATATTATGCTGGGCGGCAATCCCGAGCATATGGCCAAAAACGAGATGCGCAAGCTGGAGTACCCCGAGGAGATCATTGCAATGGCCACCGGTACTGCCGATATCGAGGATGACGAGATCCGCGCAGCCAGACTGAAGTTTCAGGAGCTGCACGAGCATTTCAAGCGCCTGATCGCTCCCGAGGCGGAGCGCGTCCGTGAGGCGGGTGGTTTGTATAT
Source organism: Oscillospiraceae bacterium (assembly GCA_015065135.1). Lineage (GTDB taxonomy): Bacteria > Bacillota > Clostridia > Oscillospirales > CAG-272 > Firm-07. The sequence goes on along the minus strand of SVQY01000026.1, from coordinate 5,560 downwards.
TCTCGGCACAGAGCGCCACGAGAGCCGCCGTATCGACAATCAGCTTCGCGGTCGCTCCGGCCGTCAGGGTGACCCGGGCGAATCGCGTTTCTTCCTCTCCTTGGATGACGATCTGATGCGCATCTTTGGTCACAACACCGAAAGGCTGAAGGGAATGGTCCTCAAAATGGGACTGCCCGCGGATCAGCCCATCAGCGCAGGCATTCTTTCCGGCTCTATCGAGCGCGCCCAGCGCCAGATCGAGGAGAATCACTTCAAGCGCAGAAAATATGTGCTGACCTATGACGACGTGATGAATCAGCAGCGTAATCTGATCTACACGCAGCGCCTGGAGGTGCTGAACGGCGAGGATATCTCCGAGACCATCCGCGGCATGATGCGGACCTCTATCGAGGAGACCGTGATGTCCTTTGTCTCTGATGAGGATGTCAGCTTGTGGAATTTGGAAGGACTCGAGAAGTACTACGGTGGCTATCTGCTGCACGGTGGCGATCTTGACCCCGAGCAGATCGCCGAGGAGAAATGGAAGACGGAGGATCTGGTATCCTTTATCTTTGATAAAGCTCTTGCCATTTACGATAGCAAGGAGGAGCTGTTCGGTGCCGATGTATTCCGCGAGGTCGAGCGCTCGATCCTGCTGCAGACGGTGGATCGCCACTGGATGGAGCATATCGACGTGATGGACGATCTCAAGGGCAGCATCGGTCTGCAGGCCTATGCCCAGCGCGATCCTGTCAATGAGTATCGCTTGCAGGGCTCCGAGATCTTTGAGGAAATGGTCGCGGAGATCCGCGCCGAGACGGTCCGCATCCTGCTTTCCGCCGTACCGCGTACGCAAAGCACGCAGCGTGTGCAGATCGCGCGCCCCCTGAAGGAGGGACTTGCCGGCGAGGCAGGGCAGGAGAAAAAGACCACTATCATTGTTCGCAAGGCAGAGAAGGTAGGCAGAAACGATCTTTGCCCCTGCGGCAGTGGTAAAAAGTATAAAAAGTGCTGCGGCGCTTCCAACGGCGGCAACGCATGAAAAAAGAACACTTGAAAGGAGGGGTGTGATATGGGCTTTGGTATTCTGATGATCGGCTATTTCTTTGCCAACGTGATGTCTTTGTATTCCACCCTCTCCTTTGCAATGCTTGTGGGCTATCCGCTGATGATCTGGGGCTTGCGGCGGCTGGCGCCTTACCACGCACGACTGCGCTACACCTATTACGCGGCCTATGCGGCCTTGCCCTTTGCGGTCTATTTTTCGCTCTTTTCGATCATGCAATGGTGTCACGCGGATTGGGGCTTCTTTGCCGTTACGCACACCGCGGTGGAATGGTGCTATTTCGCCTTCACTCTGGCGCTCCATTTTCTGCTGCTTTACGGCCTTGCGGGGCTTGCCGGTGAGCTGGGGCTCGTTTCGGTACAAAGCGCCGCGTGGCGCAATGTGATCATGATGGCGCTGTATGCGGTCATCGATCTTGTTTCCCGCTTGCCCATTCCGTGGATCACCGCCAATGCCGGCTATTTCACGGCGCCGGTGCTGCTTTTGAAGATCCTGTTCCTGCTGCTCAATATGTGGCTGCTGTTCCAGTGCTATCGTAAGATCGCCCCCGAGGAGGAAGTGTTCCCGCAGCTGGTGCCGGAGGCCGAGGAGGCAGATGAGGAAGGGAAGGAGGATGACGCATGACAAAAAGCCAAGTGCGCCCCATTACCTTTTTTACCGTTTTTTTAGGGTTGGCCTTTTTCTGCAATCCGACCTTTGCGGCGATCGATGTGCTGCCGGATTTTATCGGTTGCCTTTTGATCTGTCTGGGGCTTTCCCGTGTTTCGCGCATTCACGCGGGGCTGCGTGAGGTCAAAAAGTCCTTTTATAAGGTCGCTATCGTTGACATTTGCAAAAACATCGCGCTTGTGATGGTGCTTGGCATGGGCAGTGCTGCCGATAAACCGACTGTGCTGCTGATCCTGACCTTTGCCGCGACGGTGTTGGGGTTGATCTTTCTCATTCCGGCTGTACGGCTGCTTTTCGATCAGCTGCTGTCACTCTCGATCGCCTATGATTGCAAAGAGCTGTACCAAAGCGAGCTTGGCGGTCTCGGCCGTACCGAGCGCACGCGCAAATGCCTTGTGGTGTTCCTGTTCGTGCGTGATATTCTTTGCCTGCTGCCCGAATTTGCGGCGCTGGCGACCTCAACCAACAACTTTAACCGCAATTTCTGGAACAGGATCTACGATTACATCACGCTGCTGCGCTCCACCGCCTTTTTGCTTGTGGGCGTGGCAGGTGTCGTTTGCTTCTTTTTCCTGTTCGTGTATTGGCTGCACTTCCGCTATGAGCGCGAGATGCAGCGCGATCTTGCCGAGCGCTACTGCGCGTACCGTGCGGCTCATCCCGGCTTTGCCGTAGAGCAGCGGCACGCGGCAGCCTTCTGCTTTTTGGCGGCAGGCGCTGCTTTGCTGGTGGATTTCTATCTGGATTATCGCAATATCTTTCCGGATGCGCTGGCAGGTGTGCTGCTGCTCATCGGTCTGCTGATCCCTGCCGCCTCGCGCAGACTTCGCATCGGCGGTGCGGTGCTGGCCGGGCTTTATACGGCGATCTCCGCCGTTTCCTCGCATTTCGCATACGCCTTTAACAGCCGTTATATCGCCGATGCCATCTATCGCAGCGAGGAGGCCGGGCGCGCCTATCTTCTGATGTGGGTCACCGCACTTGCTGAGCTGCTGATCTTTATCGCTCTGCTGGCGGTGCTGCTGATGCTGCTGCGCGACGTGATCTTTGAGCACGCAGGTTATCGCGCGCATCACGCCGAAAGCGATTTGGAGGAGGATGAGGAGCCTATCACGCGCAAAAAGCCGATGTGGATGCGTCGGAAGGACGATACGCCGATGCCGGATCACATTGCGCCGGACGAGCTTCATCAGGCACGCTTTGCAAACAGAAGCCTGCGCTTGATGCGTGGGGAATTTGACCGCAAGCTGATCCGCCTGTTCATTTTTGGCTTTATCAGCGCGCTGCTTTCCTTTTTGTTTGATTACATCAAGACCATGCCCGGCAAGGGCATCTATCATTTGCTGGAATTCACCTGGGTCTTTGATTTTTGCGCTGCCGTGATCTTTGCGGTGATGTTCATCGTCCTTTTGGTCGAGATCTTCCGCGAGATCCGTAACAAATTCCGCTTTGACGAATAATATCCCGTATTGCGCACACACTAAATGCGTAGTTTGACTACAAAAACGCAAGGAGTGCACAAACATGGATAATCAGAATCAGAACAAGAACCAGCAGAACCAGAATCAGAATAAGAACCAGAATAAGAATCAGCAAAATCAGAATCAGAACCAAAATCAGAGCAATAACCAGAAGAACAAGTGATTTCATCACTTGCTCTCAAAAAAGGAGCCGGATTTCCGGCTCCTTTTTTCCTTTTTTCCGTTGCTTTTTGACGGGAAATATAGTATAATGAAAGGGAATGAAAACGTGAGGTCTATTATGCAGGATTTGAAACAAAGATATCTCGCCGCCAAGCGTGCGCTTTTTGACCGTTACTACGGTAAGCTCAACGAGCAGCAGCGCCAGGCGATCTACCATATCAAGGAGCCGCTTTTGATCCTTGCCGGTGCAGGCAGCGGCAAGACCACCGTGCTGGTGCGCCGCATTGCCTATATCATCCGCTTTGGCAACGCCTACCACAGCGATGTGGTTCCGCCCTTCGTCAGCGAGGAGCTGGTGCGCTCGTTGGAGTTGGCCCGGCAGGCACCGATGCGCGGCGAGGAGCTGCAGCGCTTGCTTTGCGGCTTTGCCGATCATCCTGCCGAGCCCTGGCAGGTGCTGGCCATTACCTTTACCAACAAGGCTGCGAATGAGATCAAAAACCGTCTGGCAGCCGCTTTCCCCGAAAATCCGGATCTGGCCGGCAGCATCTGGACGGGTACCTTCCACTCGATCTGTATGCGCATCCTGCGCCGCTATACCGCCGAGGCAGGGCTGCAGGAGGGCTTTACCGTTTACGATACCGAGGATAGCAAAAAGGCGATGAAGGCCGTGCTGCAGTCGCTGAATATCGATGAAAAGGTGCTGCCGATCAAAACGGCGCTCAATACCATCAGTCGCGCCAAGGATAAGCTCATCACCCCCGAGAGCTTTCTTTTGGAGATGGGCAACGATCACAAGTATAAGATGATCGCTAAGGCCTACGAGGCCTATCAGCAGCGTCTGGCGGCCTCTAATGCATTGGATTTTGACGACATCATCCTGCGTACCGTGGAGCTGCTGAAGAGCCACGAGGATATCCGCAGCCTGTATCAGCGCCAGTTCCGTTACGTTTCGGTGGACGAGTATCAGGATACCAACGTGGCGCAGTTCCGCTTGACCGAGCTGCTTTCCGCAGGCCATCGCAACCTGATGGTGGTGGGTGATGACGATCAGAGCATTTATAAGTTCCGCGGCGCGACCATTGAGAATATTTTGGAATTTACCAAGGTGTTCCATCCCGCGACCCTCATTCGCCTGGAGCAGAATTATCGCTCCACGCAGCGCATTCTGGATGCCGCCAATGCGGTGATCTCCAACAACAGCAAGTCGGATGCCATGCGCAAGACCCTGTTTACCGACCGCGGGGAGGGCAGTAAGATCCGCGTACTGAACCCCGAGCATCAGAATGCCGAGGCCAGAGAGATCGTGGACATCATCCAGCGGCAGGTGGCAGCAGGGAAGGCGCAATACCGCGATTTTGCCGTGCTTTTCCGTACCAATGCCCAGTCCAACGCCTTGGAAATGGCCTTTGCCCGTAGCGCGATGCCTTACCGAATGCTTGGCGGCGTGCGCTTCTCCGACCGCAAGGAGATCAAGGACATCGTTGCCTACTTGCAGCTGATCGATAATCACAGCGACAAGGAAAGATTGCTGCGCATCGTCAACGAGCCAAAGCGCAAGCTGGGTGAACGCACCCTTGCTGCCGTGGAGGAGATCGCCCAAAGCGAGGGCTGCTCGATGTTTGACGTGATGGGGCGTGCCGATCAATATCTGGCACTTTCCCGTTCCGCAGCGACGCTGAAGCAATTTGCCGGGCTTATCGACGAGCTGACCGATCTGGAGCCTACTATGGAGCTTGACATTTTTGTCGAGCAGGTGATGGATCGCACCGGCTATCGGCAGATGATCCGCGATATGGGTGAGGAGGAGGCCGAGCGCCTGGACAACCTCGATGAATTTATTTCCAACGTCAAAGAATATATGGAAAGCGTGGAAACGCCCTCGCTGACCGAATTTTTGCAAGAGACCGCTCTCGTTGCCGACGTGGATCGCTATGATGATACTGCCGATGCGGTGGTGCTGATGACCATTCACAGCGCTAAGGGACTGGAGTTCCCGAAGGTGTTCCTGCCCGGCTTTGAGGAGGGCATTTTCCCCGGTCTGCAGACCGTTATGGCAGGCCCCGAGGAGATCGAGGAGGAACGCCGTCTGGCCTATGTGGCCATTACCCGTGCCAAGGATGAGCTTTATATCTCTCACGCCAAATCCCGTATGCTTTACGGCCGTACCGGTGCCAATCCCGCCTCGCGTTTCTTGGGC
>SVQY01000080.1 GCA_015065135.1 Oscillospiraceae bacterium | reverse complement strand
GAAAATCAGGCAAGCTGGCACGGTGCCGCTCCCAATGATGAGCAGTATGCCGTAGCTGTTGCCGACATCAAGGCTACTATGTAAGGGGGAACTGAAAAATGGCAGATAAGATTGCAACCAGAGAAGCCTATGGCAACGCCCTTGCGGAGCTTGGCGAAAAGTATGATTTTGTGGTGCTGGATGCTGACCTTTCCGCAGCAACCAAGACCGGCGTATTCAAGAAGAAATTCCCCGAAAGATTTTTCAACTGCGGCATTGCAGAGGGCAATATGATGAGCGTTGCGGCAGGTCTTGCCGCCGCAGGCAAGGTTCCCTTTGCCTCCACCTTTGCCATGTTCGCTGCAGGTCGTGCCTTTGAGCAGATCCGTAACTCTATCGGCTATCCTCACCTGAACGTAAAGATCGGTGCTACCCACGCCGGTATTACCGTTGGCGAGGACGGTGCGACCCACCAGTGCAACGAGGATATCGCTCTGATGCGCACCATCCCCGGTATGACCATCATCAACCCCGCCGATGCCGTTGAGGCAAAGGCTGCCGTTGAGGCTGCGATCAACTTTAACGGTCCCGTATATATGCGCTTTGGTCGCTTCGCCGTTCCGGTGATCAATGACACCCCCGATTACAAGTTTGAGATCGGCAAGGGCGTGACTCTTTCCGATGGCAAGGACGTGACCATTGTGGCAACCGGTCTGATGGTCTCTATGGCTATGGAGGCTGCCGAGCTGCTGAAGGCTGAGGGTATCTCCGCCCGCGTGATCAACATTCACACCATCAAGCCTTTGGATGAGGAGCTGGTGCTGAAGGCTGCCAAGGAGACCGGCGCGATCGTGACCGCAGAGGAGCATAGCGTGATCGGTGGCCTGGGTGCTGCCGTTGCCGAGTGCGTTTGCGGTGCTTGCCCCGTGCCCGTGGTCCGCGTTGGCGTGAACGACTCCTACGGCCGTTCCGGCACTGTGCCCGCTCTCCTGGAGATGTACGGCCTGACTCCTGCGAATATCGCAGAGAAGGCAAAGGCTGCCATCGCTCTCAAGAAGTAATAACGGACGCCCAAAAAGCTGCGCAATACGGTGTTGCTTGCTTTTTGAACGCCCATGAAATGCCCGAAGCCAAACGGCTTCGGGCATTTTGGAAAAGTTTTAGTCAAGTTTTTTCAAAAACTTGCGGTTTCCCAAGGCGGCGCCTTGGGTCGCCCGCGCACGGGCGAATTTCTCCCGGCGTTTTCTTTTTGTTAGCTTTTTCTTTTGCGCCTCTATGGTCAAAAGAAAAAGCGGCTATGGAGGTTTGCTTTTTATGGAAACCAAATTATTCACCAAAAACGATAGCGGCTTTGTCTGCGCTCATTGCGGCAAAACGGTGGAGCCGTTGGGGTATAGCTCCCGCAATCATTGCCCCTTTTGCCTCTGGAGCCTGCACGTGGACGTGAACCCCGGGGATCGCGCCAATACCTGCGGCGGGCAGATGGAGCCCATCGCGGCAAAGCCGGATGCAAAGGCGGGGTTTGTGATCCTGCACCGCTGCACCCGTTGTGGGGCGCTGCGCCCCAATAAGGCCGCCTACGGGGGCGAAAATCAGCCGGATCGCACCAAGCTGCTGATCTCTCTCACGGCCAAGCCGTGGGTGGAAAAATAACGCGAGGGAGGGTGAGCGTATGCATCGCATAAAACGCTACGGAGCTTTGCTGCTTGCACTGCTCTTGCTGACGGGTGCGCTCTGCGCTTGCGCAGGCGAGGGAAAGCCCACGCCCTATATGGGAGAGCATATTCACACCTTTGGCCCCTGGCAGGATGCCACAGAGGTCGCCGCGGACGGCAGTCGCGTGCCTGCAGGGCAGATCCGCTACTGTAAGATCTGCAACGCCGAGGAGCGGCGGTAAGGGAGAGAAAGAACGAGGAGAAAAGGAGCCCCTTTTTGCAAAAAGGGGCTCCTTTTCTCTTTGTTTGCCTTCGGCAAACAAATTCACTTTTTCTCACCAAAAACCTTTCAAAAAAGGATCATTTCAAGGGCCGTGGCGTGTCAATGAGACCGGTCAAGACTATATTATAGTGGAGTTTTCCACTATTTTAATCAAGGAATATCATCGTTATGCTATAATAGAGAAAAGAGGCGTTTATTATTTAGGAGGCGTGAAAAATGAAGCTGACCATCGAACAATACTTGGATGCCGTTGACCGTATGAATGCGGTGCTGCGGAATTTACAGCTTGATTATATGGAGCTGATACTCTATGACCATATCATCAGCGGAGATATGGAATATGAGCTGCCCGGCCTTCGGGCAAGCTCTGTTCTTTTTCGTGTTCGCGAGAATTTCAGCATACATTTGACGGAGCTGGAGAAGGCCTGTAAGGACATGCGATCCTTCATTGGAGAAAGATGAGAGATCACCTTTTGAAAGGTTTTCGGGTAGGGTGAGTGAATTATTTTTTGCGGATGCAAAAAATAAGGGAGAGGGGAACCCCTTTTGCAAAAGGGGTTCCCCTCTCCTTTGATTTTCACGTTGTTACATAAAGATCATGATCAGGAACTGGGAGCAGAGCACCACAGAGATCAGTGCGATGGGATAAGTTGCGGCGTAAGCAGAGCCCACATCCTCGGTGCCGGAGACCTGAATGAGGGTACCCAGCGCGGGGGTGGAGGTCATACCGCCGGTGATAGAGCCGAGGGAGTTGAGCAGGTTCATTTTCAGCACGAACTTGGCAAAGACGAAGCCGACCATCATGGGCAGCAGGGTCATCAGCGCGCCGTAGACGAAGTAGATGGGCTGGAAGCACTCGATGAACTTTGCGCCACCGGCAACACCGGCGCCGATGAGGAAGAGCATCAGACCCAGCTCACGGAACACCTTGAGGGTGGTGGTAGAGGGCATAAAGTTGATGCGTCCGATCTTTTGGAAGTGGCCGAAAATGAGAGAGATGAGCAGGCATCCACCGGTGGTGGTCAGCGAGAAGCTACCAAACTTCATAGAGCCGAACACCATACCAATGATGGCGGCAACGGCAAAGGCGGCGATACCGAAGGGATCGATATCGATCAGCTTCTTTTTGGGAGCTTCCTCAACAGGGGTCTCCGCAGCCACGGGTACCTCGTCGCCGTCCTCATTGACAACAGTCTTCTTCTCGCCGTTGGCGGCAGCCAGCAGCTCGCGCTCCTTTTGCATATCGGCCTTCATAAACTTGGGAACAAGCTGTACGAACAGCACCACGCCGATCACGCCGAAGATGTAGGCAATACCGTTACCAACGGCAACATAGCCCTCGAGAGCGGAGCCAATGGCCTCCTTGGAGGCGGAGAAGGCGGGGGTAGAGGTCAGCGCACCCGAGAACAGACCGGTCATAGTTGCGACCAGCTGATCGACGGGAATATCCTTCATCGTAGCCTTGGCGATCAGGATACAGCCTGCGCAGACCAGCGCACCCGAAAGGATGATGATCAGACCGAGCAGGATGTAGGTCTTGAAATTTTTCTTCAGATTGCCGAAGAACTTGGGGCCGGCGATAAAGCCGACCGAGGTCACGAACAGGATAAGACCGATGTTTTCTACGATCTTCAGGGCGTTGCCGGTATAAGTGGGCATCTGCAGCGCCAGATCCTTGTAGAAGAAGCAGCCAAAGAGCAGGGCGACCAGAAATACACCCGCGGTGCCCAGGTTGACGCCCTTGATGGTCACGCGGCCGAGGAGATAACCGACGGCAGCGATCAGCAGGACGGAGTAGACCAGGAAGGAGGTGCCGCTGATCTTCAGCGTGTTCTTGATGGTGCTCCAGAAGGCGGGGCGGATCAGATCGTCATAAGCAGTCATATCGCCGTGGTAGACCACGTTGCCGTCGCGCTTGATGATGATGTTGTCGGCAGCATCCTCTTTGATGTTGTTGTAGTATTCCTTTGCTTCGGCGGCGCCGCTGAAGAAATAGAAGTTCATCGTGCCCTGCTTGGAGCCAAGCTTGGTCACGGAAAGTCTGTCACCGTCGGCGTAGGCGTAATAGCCCTCCTCCTCCGCCTTCTTCTGCATAGCCTCGAGAGTGCTTTCGGGCTTGCCGAAGTCAACAAAGGGGATGACAAGCAACACCAGTGCCAGCACGAGCAGCACGATGCGAATTGCGTTTTTCATGATTTCATCTCCAAAATATAATTAAATAGAAGGAATATGTGCTTCGGCGCAGAAGAAAAAGCGCATATTTTGCCATATGGCGCTTTTTGATCTGTGTCGAAGCAGGGGAGCATAGCCGCATAAAGAGCGGAGTAGTCATAGCCGCATTTCTCTTTGCTTGTGCGAGGCACAAAGAGAAATGCCGCTTGCGGGCTCTGCCCGAACCCGCGACCTTTTGAAAAAGGTCGATCAAAACTTTCACACAAGGGGTGGGTGCGCTGTGTTCGCGCTGAACATAACCTTGTTTGAAAGCTTTTGCAAGGGGTTATAGGGGAAACCTTTTTGCCAAAAGGTTTCCCCTAATGCGCTCCCTTAAATGGGCTTTGCGTTGCGGGCGTAGTTGGGCAGCAGGATGGGAGACTTCTTATCGGTCTTGATGCCTGCGGCCTTCTGCTCTGCGGCGAAGTCCTTTACGTGCTTCAGGGTGGGCTTGCCCAGCTTGTCGATCTTCTTGGCGGCAGCGGCGGCATGGATGCCGGCGTTACGGCCGAATACGATGATATCAAGCAGCGAGTTGCCCATCAGGCGGTTCTCGCCGTGGATGCCGCCCACTGCCTCACCGGCAACGAACAGGTTCTCTACGGCGGACATACCGTTGGCGCCGATCTTGATACCGCCGTTCTGGTAGTGCAGGGTGGGGTAGATCAGAATGGGCTGCTTGCGCATATCGATGCCGTACTTGAGGTACATACGCATCATAGCGGGGATACGCTTCTCGATGGTGCCCTCGCCATTGATCTTTTCAATCATGGGGGAGTCCAGCCAGATGCCGTAGCCGCCTTCGGGAGTAGGCACGCCCTTGCCGCGCTCCTTGCACTCACGGATGATGGAGGCAGCGGAAACGTCACGGGTCTCCAGAGGATTCATGAATGCCTCGCCCTCGGCATTGATCAGCTGTGCGCCGATGGAGCGCACCTTC